>BFAU01000140.1 GCA_008975185.1 bacterium MnTg04
ATAGCGCTACTTCGCGAAGGCCACTATCAAAAGGCGGCGGAAAAGTTCAAACGCTTTCTTGGCCAGTATCCGGACAGCCAGTTTTCCGACAACGCTCAGTATTGGTATGCCGAGACTTTCTACGTCACCCGAAAATTCACCGAAGCGCTGGCGGCTTTTCAGAAAGTTGTCGCGAATTACCCGCGATCGCAGAAGGTCCCGGACGCCCTGCTCAAGATCGGCTATTGCGACTACGAGCTCGGCTACTGGGATGCGGCCAGGGCGGCGTTGACCCGGGTTACCAGCGAATATGCGGATACCACCGCCGCACACCTGGCTCAGCGTCGCCTGGAGCAGATGACGGGCGAAGGTCATTGACCCTGAAAGCAAAAACCGGCATAAGATATAACATTGGAATTAGTCTTTATAGTACTGATTTTTAAGAAAAAATTGTCTGGTATAAATCAGACGAAAACATGCAGGCCAATCTTTGATGGCTGACCCAGCACGGGATGATCTGGCGCCGGATTCGCGCCTCCGGATAACGGAAATATTTTACTCGCTGCAAGGCGAGGCGGACACGACCGGTGCGCCCACCGTGTTTATTCGCCTGACCGGTTGTCCGCTGCGTTGTCAGTATTGTGACACCGCTTACGCATTTCACGGCGGCCGCTGGATGGACTTTGCTGCCGTCTCGGAGAAAGTCAGGGAGTACCGTTGCCGGCATGTCTGCGTCACCGGCGGGGAACCGTTGGCGCAAAAAAATTGCGCCGGCCTTTTACGCGATTTGTGCGACAGCGGTTACCGGGTTTCGCTGGAAACCAGCGGAGCGGCGGACCTGTCGGTGGTCGATCCGCGTGTCGTCAAGGTGATGGATCTGAAGACGCCCGGTTCCGGCGAAGTCGATCGCAATCTTTGGCAAAACCTCGACTTGTTGTCGACGGACGATCAAATCAAATTTGTGATTTGCAGCCGGGCGGATTTCGAGTGGGCGGGAGAGCAAGTCCGGCAACGGCAACTGGATGGTATTTGTACGGTCTGGTTTTCACCCAGCTATGAGCAGATCAAGCCAGTGGATATCGCTGACTGGATTTTGCAGGATAAATTGCCGGTCCGTTTGCAATTGCAGTTGCACAAGTATCTTTGGGGAACGGGCCCGGGGCATTGAACAGCCAGGACACAAAAAAAGCCGTGGTGCTGGTCTCCGGCGGGCTGGATTCCGCAACGACGCTTGCGATTGCGAAAGACCAGGGCTTTGACTGCTTTGCGCTCAGTTTCGACTACCAGCAGCGCCATCGCAGCGAACTGGTTGCCGCTGGAAAAATAGCGAAGTTTTTCGAGGTATCCGAGCACCGGCTCATGAAGATCGACACCGGCGGACCCAGCGGTTCGGCACTGACCGATATGGATATTGCGATACCCGACACGCTGCAACAGGGCATACCGGTCACCTATGTTCCGGCGCGCAATACGGTGTTCCTGGCGCTGGCCCTGGGTTATGCCGAAGTGATCGGCGCCAGCGCTATTTTTATCGGCGTCAATGCGGTGGATTATTCCGGTTATCCGGATTGCCGGCCCGAATTTATCGATGCATTCGAAGTGCTGTCCAATGTCGCGACCAAAGCGGCGGTGCAAGGTCGGCGAATGCGGATACAAACGCCGCTGATTGCGATGGATAAAGCCCGGATCATCAGGACGGGGATCGAACTGGGCATCGATTATTCGATAACCGTGTCGTGTTACCAGGCGGACAGCGAGGGTCGGGCATGCGGCGTTTGCGATTCTTGCCGCTTGCGCAGCGCGGGTTTCGAGGCGGCGGGAATCGCCGACCCGACGGTGTATGCATGAAGTTTCCCGGTCGCCGGAGACGCCTGGGTGAGCTTGCGATTTAGCGGCAAATCGGTATCATGCCGCCTCCTCGCAGCTTCTTTAGCGGTGGGGCGTTAGCTCAGTTGGTAGAGCATCGGGCTTTTAACCCGCTGGTCATAGGTTCGAATCCTATACGCCCCACAATTTTCCTTGTCCGTGCTTCCTCTCATTGCCGCCTGTACCCGACCTCGGTGTTTGCATAAACTGCGGCGAGCGAGCTTTGCAATATGAAAATCCGTTGCCTGCAACATGTGGAGTATGAAGGGCCGGCCTGCATCCCGGACTGGGCCGCAGCGCGTGGGTATCGCTGTTCGACCACGCGCCTGGACCTGCGGGAAGATCTCCCGGTGCTGGACAATTTCGACCTGCTGGTCGTACTGGGTGGTCCGATGAGTGTTTATCGCGAAGACCGCTGGCCATGGATGCGTCAGGAAAGACGCCTGATTCGACAGGCGATCGATGGCGGCAAAGTCGTGCTTGGCATTTGCCTCGGCGCTCAAATGATTGCCGCCGAGCTGGGTGGCTTCGTCGAGGCCAGCGGCGAAAAAGAGATCGGCTGGTTCGACGTCGAGCTGACCGGCGAAGCAGAACAGAGCCTGCTCGGCGGATTGCTGCCACGCAAGCTGACCGTGTTTCACTGGCACGGTGACCGTTACCAGCGACCCCCGGGTGCGGTCAGGCTGGCTTACAGCGAGGCATGCGATGAGCAGGCGTTCCAATACGGCGACCGCGTGCTGGGTTTGCAATTTCACCTCGAGGCTACACCGGCCTGGGTGGACAGGCTCGCCCGGCGTGACCGGGACCAGCTGGTCGCTGCGACCTATATCCAGACCAGGCAGGAAATGCTGTCGCCGGTCGAAAATTTTGCCCGCGCCAATGAGTTCATGAACCGAATCCTGGATCGGCTGGTCGATGTTGCGATCGGCACGACCCACGATCGCGGCGTGGAATCCCGGTCGTGGTTTTGAAACGCGGCATAGCCGTTGCCTACGCGCCGGCAGCGGTAGGCAATGTTGCGGTTGGTTTTGATTTACTGGGCCACGCGATCGAAGCGCCGGGCGACATCGTATCGGTTCGGCATGCCGATCACGACCGGGTTGTGATCGATGAGATCACTGGCGTTGCCGGCGAGTTGCCGCTGCTGGCAGAGGAAAATTCCGCTGGCGCGGCGCTGATCGCGATGCGGGAAGGGCTCGGTCTGGTTGGCGGTTTCTCTGTAAGGATCAAAAAAGGCATACCGTTGGGGTCCGGCATGGGGGGCTCGGGCGCATCCGCCGTAGCCGCCGTTTTTGCCGCCAATGACCTGCTCGATGAACCGTTGGCGGTCGCTGATTTATTGCCGTTCGCGCTGGCGGGGGAGACCGCCGCCACCGGCGCGGCACCGATCGATAATGTCGGGCCGCAATTGCTCGGTGGTTTACGTCTCGCGCACCCGGATGGCGGAACACCGATCGCGTTGCCCGTTCCGCAGGATCTTCAATGTGTCCTGATTCATCCGGATTGCAAAATAGAGACCCGCCGATCCAGGGCCGGATTGAATGAAAATATTCCGCTGACCTTGGTTACCCGACAATCAACTTTGCTGGCCGCATTCGTTTCTGCGTGTCACCAGGGCGATATCGACTTGTTGTCGCGGTCTTTGCGTGATGTACTCATCGAGCCGCAACGCTCCGTCGACATCCCCGGTTTTGCCGATGTGCAGCGAGCGGCGATGGAAAATTCGGCGTTGGGCTGTTCGCTGTCGGGGAGCGGGCCGGCCGTTTTTGCCTGGTGCAGGCGGTCCGATGCGAAGACCGTAGCGGCGGTGATGCGCGCTGCGTTCGAACGATCCGGATTGGCATCGAGCGTCTATATTTCGGCTATCGATGCGCCTGGCGCCAGGCTATTGGAAAACGATAATAATCTTTAATATCAACAAGTAAAAGAATAATTTTGATGGAATTGATAACCCCTGGATATAGCCTGGCGGGAGCATTGGCCGGCATTGCCATACTCGCAATAATCGGCGTCGTTTTGCGGAAAAGACGCAAGGATCCCTGGTATCGCTTCGACAAGGTCTTGCGGCGCATCGCCAGGGAAGTGGATCGTAATCTCATGATTCCGAATGGCATGGGTGGTCAGATTCAGCTCGATTACCTGTTGTTGACCAGCCAGGGAATCCTGGTACTGGATATGCGAAATGCGCCGGGTACCGTGTTCGGTGGCGATCGCATGGATGAGTGGGCGGTGCTCGGACCGGCCGGGCGATATGGTATGAAAAACCCGCAGGAAGCCCTTTTCGACCGGTTGGCGGCCGTGCGTGCGCTGGCCGAAGGCGTGCCGATTTCGGGTTACGTCGTGTTCGCCGACAGCAGCAATTTTACCAAGGGAACCCCCAGCCATGTGTTGACGGTCAGCCAGCTGGAAGAAAAATTTGCACTGGGTTCAAAAAATGCCGATGACAAGTTGCACGATGCGTTTCTGCCTTATTGGCGAAGGATTCATTCGGCTCTGCTAGCCGCCCGATCCCCCCCGGCCGGCTAATCGCCGGACACGTGCCGATGGTGATCGGCCAGGATCATGCTGACACATGAAGTCAGGCGCTTACCGGTCTCGATGTGCAAGAATTCGTTGGGTCCGTGCGCGTTGGAATGTGGCCCCAGCAGACCGGTAACCAGGAACTGAACGCCGCTGAATTCCTTGCCGAGCATGCTCATGAACGGAATGGTTCCGCCGGTACCCATGTACATGGAGTCGGCGTCAAAAAATTCTTTCGATGCCGTCTGCATGGAATTTTCCAGCCATTGAGCAACTTCCGGTGCGTTCCAGCCGCTTTCCGCCGAATCGATCGAGAAACTGACCGCCGCACCGTAAGGTGGATCGGCTTCGAGAATCCGGGTCAGCGCGGCGCCTGCGACTTTCGCATCGACCGTCGGCGGCAAACGGAACGAAACCTTGATCGTGGTTCCCTGGCGCAGGACGTTGCCGGCATCGGCGACCGAGGGGATGCGATCCATGCCGGTCACGCTGAGCGTTGGCCGCCAGGTGTTATTGAGCATCAGCTCCACGAGGTCATCGGCAATCGGTTGGGTGTTGCCGAAAAACGGAAGTTTCCGGTGAACCATATCTCCGAGTACGCCGGTTGCCTTTTTGGCCTGGCTGATTCGTTGTTCCGGGATATCTGCATGCAATTCATCGACCAGGATCTGGCCGGTTTCGCTGTCTTCGACCCGGTCAAGCAAGCTGCGAAGTACCCGGAAACTCGATGCGCAAATTCCGCTCGAGGCGCCTGAGTGGACACTCTCGGTCAGTACGTCGACTGTCAGCGTGGCAATCAGGTTGCCGCGCAGCGAAGTCGTGCACCATAGCTGATCGTAATTGCCGCACTCTGCATCCAGGCAGATAACCAGGCTGGGGTGACCCAATTTGGGCCGCAACACATCGATATAATAGGGCAGATCGAAACTTCCGCTCTCTTCGCAGCCTTCGATGATGACTTTGCAATGGGCGTGTGGAATTCCCTGTTCCTGCAGGGCGCGAATCGCGGTCAGTGAACCAAACACCGCATAGCCATCGTCGGCCCCGCCACGGCCATACAACTTGCCATCCCGGATTACCGGTTTCCACGGTTCCAGGCCGTCTTTCCAGCCGGTCGTCTCCGGCTGCTTGTCGAGGTGGCCGTATAACAAGACCACGTCATCGGAATCTCCCGGAATATCGCAAAAAATCAGCGGGGTACGGCCTGGCAGCCTGAGCACTTCAACTTCCATCCCCTTGATCGGCTGCGCGCGCACCCATTTTTCCATCAGGGCGACGGCGTCTTCCATGTAGCCGTGTTTCTCCCAGTCGGCATCGAACGCCGGCGACTTGTTGGGGATTTTTATGTATTCGCAAAGTTCGGGGATGATCGAGTCGTCCCACATGCCGTTGACAAACTGGCTGATTTTTTTTGTATCCATGGAATATCTGTCCTCGTTCGATGAAGGCGGTACTTTAACCCAGCGAGACCGCAATGCGTACCCAATCGGCGCTCAGGGCAGGGCAAAAAACTGCTCGCTGGTCCGGGCCGTAGCTGCAGCCAGTTCAAGCGCTTCGATCCCGCGCGCCTCGGCGATACTTTGCACGATGTGCGGCAGGTACATGGGCTCGTTTCTGCGGTTGCCTGGTTTGGGGTCGAGGTCCCTGGGCAGTAGATAGGGCGAGTCGGTTTCGACCATCAACCGGTTCAGCGGAATGGTGGCGACCAGGTCCTTCAGGTGACCCCCGCGGCGCTCGTCGCATATCCAGCCGGTGATGCCGATATACAAGCCCAGCTCCAGGCAGCCGTCGAGTTCGTCGCCGTTGCCGGTAAAACAATGGGCCACCGCCCTGGGAATTTTGGGCACGTATTCTTTCAGAATTGCGACAAAATCGTCGTGCGCGTCGCGCTGGTGCAAAAAGACCGGCATCCTGTGCTCGGCCGCCAGCTCCAGTTGCATCGTGAAAACCCGGCGCTGGTCCTCTTTTGGCGAGAAGTTCCGGAAGTAGTCCAGGCCGCATTCACCGGCTGCAACCACATTTTCCTTTTGCAGCAGGCCAGCCAGCGCTTCACGATCGCCGGTCTGTGTTTCGGCAGCATGATGCGGATGAATGCCGGCGGTCGAGTACAGGACGCCAGGATATTCCGCCGCCAGTGCCTTGGCCTGCCTGCTGCACGCCACCGAGCTTCCGGTAACGATCATCCGGACTACACCGGCCTCGCGAGCCCTGTCGATGACCTGGTTGCGATCCGGGTCAAAACTTTTGTGGGTTAAATTGGCGCCAATGTCTATAAGTTGCATACGCGTGGGCAAAAGTCTTGTACCATTTGTCATAGGAGTCCGCGCAGTAGGAATACTTTCAACCGCGCAGACTCCCAAGGACGGGCATTGTATCCCAGCAAAGTCATGGGAACCGACCGGCGACAAAAAACTCCGAGGGCAGGAATATGAGCGATCACGAAAAGAGCGAACTGGAACAGCATCTCACAGCGCGCAATACCTGGGTGCGGCTGGTTTACATGTTGCTGTTTGGCTTAATCTTCTGGCTTGGCAGCATCGTCCTGACTCTGGTCGTCGTCTTGCAATTCCTGCACATGCTGATTGCCGGCAAAGCAAACGATAATCTGCTGCAGTTCGGCCGGCAGCTGGGTATTTATTATCGACAGCTAATCGATTTCCTGTGCTATACCGACGAATTCCAACCGTTTCCTTTTGGCGCATGGCCCGAAGCTGAAAGCGGTCAGAACAAAGCCACTGTGAAACCGTCCGCGAAGAAAAAAACGGCAAAGAAAAAAGCTGCGAAGCAGGGCAATTAATCGCTCGCTAGTCTTCCTGCCAACGGAACAACCAGGCTCCGATAGCGAGCAATACAATAGTCATTGCAGCAAGTTGAGCGACCTGCGGCAGCACCTCGGCCAGGCCCGCTCCATCCAGCATGATATGCCGGGCCGCTTTGAGCAGCGGGGTTAGCGGGAACAAGCCGGCAATATCCTGCACATACTTCGGCGTTCCTTCCAGCGAAAACCAGACTCCCGATAACAGCATCATCGGCCAACTGATCATATTGAGCAGGCCGCCGGCGAGTTCTTCGCTGGCCGTGCGAACCGCGACCAGCAGCCCCGTGGAAATCAGGGAAGTTGCACCCAGGGTGGCAACCACGAACAGTGCCAGATAGCTGCCCGACATTTTGAAGTCGATCAGGTAGCTGGTACCGGCGAAAACCATCGCGGTCAGACCCATGATCAGCACCAGGCGCGACAGCACTTGTGCGGTCAGAAACTCGAACGGCGTCAGCGGCGTCGCCTTCAAGCGCTTCAGAAAACCGTTCTTGCGGTAGCGAACCACCACATAACCCACGCCAAACAGGCAACTGAACATCATGTTCATGCCGAGAATTCCCGGCAGCAGCCAGTCTACGTAGCGAACCGCCGATCCGCTGACCGTTCCGCGGATGAAATCGCTACTGCCAGTGCCGGCGATCAGCTTCTCCAGCATGTAACCCTTCGGCGACGATTCGTTAACCCAGTATTGCGGTGGTTGATCGGCGGGACTGATCAGCATATCCATCTGGTGGCGCGACAATTTGGCCAACGCATCATCGAGATCGCCGACCGCATAAAAATCGATAAACCGGGTTTGCAGGAACCGGTGTGCGGTCAGGTCGATTCCCGGGGACTGCTGAAGGACCGCGACCTTGAACATCGATCGCCCGTCGCCCGAAAAAATAACGCCCATGCCGACAACCAGCAGCACCGGCAACAGGATATTCCAGCCCAGCGCCGAACGATCCCTGAGGAATTCGATATTCCGCGCGTGCAGGATCGCCAATATCCGGGCAATCATGCCCTGAGTTCCGTGCCGGTCAGTTCGAGGAAAAGGTCTTCCAGGTTCCGTGGCCGGATCTTTATCCGGTCGATACTGACGCCAAGCTCGAGTAATCTAGCCAGGGTCTCGCTGACGCTGGCAACCAATATTTCAACCGAATCGATTTTCTGATGGACCGTCCACGGCAGGCTTGTCGGTGAAACCGTAAAATCCTCGCGCGGCAGTTCGATAACTACATCGCTGAAGTGTTCCTTGAGCAGGGACTCCGGTGAACCGTGCGCGATGATCTTGCCGTGGTCCATGATCGCGATGGTGTCGCAGAGGATGTAGGCTTCATCCATATAGTGGGTGGTGAGCAGAACGGTCGTGCGGCGTTTCTTGATCTTTTCTATCAGGTCCCAGAAGTTTCGCCTGGCCTGCGGATCCAGACCGGTTGTGGGCTCGTCGAGGAACAGGATTTTCGGATCGTTGACCAGCGCGATCGCCAGCAGCAAGCGCTGGCGCTGGCCGCCGGAGAGTTTGCGGTTATCCCTGTCCAGCAGTTGTTCGAGCGAGCAGATTTCGATCAGTTCGTCGAGATCCGCGCGTCGCTTGTAAAAGCCGCGAAACAACTGCAGCGATTCTCTTACGGTCAGGTGATCTTGCAGAGCAGTGGACTGAAATTGCATGCCCGCTTCGTTCCTGAAATCCGCCCCGATCGGTTTCCCCCGGTAAAGTATTTCCCCGCTGCTGGCCGACCTGATGCCCTCCATGATTTCCACGGTCGTGGTTTTGCCGGCGCCGTTGGGGCCCAGCATGCCAAAACAACTGCCTTCCTCTACGAAAAAACTGATCCCGGCGACCGCGGTCAGCCCGGGATACTCCTTGACCAGGTTGCGAACTTCCAGAACCGTGCTCATGGGTCAATTTGTTCGTTCTTGAGATCGGTCGAGCCGAGGACCGCGACCAACGCACCCAACTTTGCAGATTGCGTTGGACAACGGATCATAAGCGCTCCCGGGAATCCGGCTGACAAGTAGCGGATAGCTTAGGGGATAATGCCACCCAGCGGCAACAGCCGATCCTGGCGGCAACGTGGTTGCATGCGAAATCCGAAGGTGTCGTATGATGCTGCTGGCGGCCACCGAAAAGGAAAGCAATGACCGAGCCACACCCGCTCTACCCCAACCTGTTCTCACCGCTCGACCTGGGCTTCATGCGCTTGCCAAACCGGGTTTTGATGGGCTCGATGCATACCGGTCTCGAGGACAAGCGCTCGGATTATCACAAACTTGCGGCTTATTTCGCCGAACGGGCGGCGCATGGCGTGGGGCTGATCGTTACCGGCGGAATTGCGCCCAACATCGCCGGCTGGGTCGGTCCGTTTGCCGGCAGACTCTCCAGCAAGGGCCACCTGGCGCGGCACCGGCTGGTTACCCGGGCAGTCCAGGCGGAAGGCGGCAGAATCTGCATGCAAATATTGCACGCGGGCCGCTATGGCTATCATCCGTTTTGCGTGGCGCCATCCGCTGTCAAATCGCCGATCAGTCCCTTCAGGCCGAGGGCGCTAAGCGCCGCCGGCGTGGAATCGCAGATCCGGGCATTCGTCCGCTGCGCCGTGCTGGCGAGAGAAGCAGGCTATCACGGCGTCGAAATCATGGGTTCGGAAGGCTATCTGATCAATGAGTTCCTGGTTGCGCGAACCAACCGCCGTACCGATCGATGGGGCGGATCTTTTGCCGATCGCATGCGGTTTCCGGTCGAGATCGTGCGCCGGACCCGTAAGGCCGTCGGCGACGATTTTATTATCATCTACCGCTTGTCGATGCTGGACCTGATCGACGATGGTCAGGACTGGAGCGAAGTCGAGCAACTCGCGCTGGCCGTCACCGCGGCTGGCAGCAGCATGATCAATACCGGGATCGGCTGGCACGAGGCAAGAATACCGACCATTGCAACGATGGTTCCGCGCGCGGGTTTCGCCTGGGTCAGCAAGCGGCTCATGGGCAAGCTGAGCATCCCGTTGATTACCACCAACAGGATCAACACGCCGGAAAAGGCGGAGGAAGTCCTCGCCCAGGGCTGCGCCGATATGGTTTCCATGGCTCGGCCGTTCCTCGCGGATGAACAGTTTATGAGCAAGGCCAGGGCCGGCAAGGCGGAATCGATCAACACCTGTATCGCCTGCAACCAGGCTTGCCTCGACCATACCTTCAAAAAAGAACGCGCCACGTGCCTGGTGAACCCGCGGGCCTGTTATGAGACTGAAATATCCATAAGCCGGACCGCCAGGCCTGTCCGGCTCGCGGTCGTCGGCGCCGGCCCGGCCGGGCTGGCCTGCGCGGCGACCGCCGCCGAGCGGGGCCACCGGGTCGTCCTGTTCGACGCGGCAGATTCGATCGGAGGCCAGTTGAACATGGCGAGACAGGTACCAGGCAAGGAGGAATTCAATGAAACCCTGCGCTTCTTTCGCCACCGCCTGGCCACGGCAAAGGTCGATGTGCGTCTTGGCCGGAAGGTCGATCACGAGGCCCTGGGCGCCGGTGAATTTGATGAGGTCGTACTCGCCAGCGGCGTTTTGCCGCGTACACCGGATATCGCCGGGATCGATGAGCCGATGGTTTTGAGCTATAT
>BFAU01000141.1 GCA_008975185.1 bacterium MnTg04
GTACACCGGATATCGCCGGGATCGATGAGCCGATGGTTTTGAGCTATATCGATGTGTTGTTGAGCCGGCGCACGGTGGGCGACCGCGTGGCCATCATCGGCGCCGGCGGTATAGGCTTCGATGTAGCCGAGTTTCTCAGTCAGTCGGGAGAACCAACCAGCCTGGATGTCGGTTCGTTTTGCCAGGAGTGGGGCATAGACCCGGCCTACGCGCATCGCGGAGGCCTGGCCGGGTCGGGACCGCACGAGCGGCCGTCGCCGCGAAAAATCTACCTGCTGCAAAGAAAAACCAGCAAGCTCGGCGGTGGCCTGGGTAAAACCACGGGCTGGATTCATCGTCTCAGCTTGCGAAATCGGGGCGTCGAAATGCTCGCCGGGGTGAGCTATGAAAAAATCGACTCACAGGGCCTGCATATCACCATCGCCGGCGAACCCCGCCTGCTGGCCGTGGATAACGTCGTGAGCTGTGCGGGACAGTTGCCGTGCCGGGAGCTTGAAGGACCGTTGCGGGCCGCTGGATTGTCCGTCCACCTGATCGGCGGGGCCGACAAGGCCACCGAACTGGATGCCAAGCGTGCGATCAGGCAAGGCACGCTATTGGCTATTAATATTTAATGTTAACAATTAGTTACATCAAATCCTTGATGTTCTACATAAATTGAAAATACCCGCCATATTGCCGTTCGGCACGCGCC
Source organism: bacterium MnTg04 (assembly GCA_008975185.1). Classification (GTDB taxonomy): domain Bacteria; phylum Pseudomonadota; class Gammaproteobacteria; order Steroidobacterales; family MnTg04; genus MnTg04. The sequence goes on from BFAU01000141.1 coordinate 695, forward strand.
GGTTGGCGCTGCCGGAGCCTGCGGAAATGGTTGCGAACTTCAGAATCCGCCGGAGCAGCCGCGCCCGCTACCTGAGTATCCAGGTGCACCCGCCGGGCCTGGTCGAGATTGTCGTGCCCAGGCGCATGCCGGTACGGGAAGTGGAGTCATTTGTCAGTGCGCATGCGGCCTGGATTCGGGAAACCTGCACGGGAATGAACCGTCGTCACCATGACCCGGGAACCGGGCCACCGGCGCGAATCAGGCTGGGCGTACTGGATCGGGAATGGTCTGTCAGCTACAACGCGAATCCGCGCGCCAGGCGGAGGGTGGCGGAATCCGGCACCGGCCTCGAGGTATTTGGCGCCAATGACGATACGGCCCGCCGGCGCGCGTTGTTCGACTGGCTCAGACGAAAGGCGCGCGCGTTCATGGTGCCGGCAGTTGGCGCACTGGCATTGGAAACCGGTTTGCGTCCCCGCGCAATCCAGATTCGAGCGCAGCGTTCGCGCTGGGGCAGTTGCTCATCGAATAAGACGCTTAGTCTGAATCTGTGCCTGCTGTTCCTGGAACCGGAACTGGTTCGTTACCTGCTGATTCATGAATTGTGCCACCTCAGGCATATGAACCACTCGCCGCGTTTTTGGGCGCTCGTCGAACAATTCTCGCCGGACGGCAGGATACTCGACCAGCGCCTGAACGATGGTTGGACCCGCATCCCCGGCTGGTTGCTCGCAGAGCTGTGAGCGCCTGCAGCCAAGCGGCTTTCTCACCTGTCAGCTTCCCGGGTTGAGCCCGTGTGAACGATCTCCACAAAAGTCGCAGCCGGTTGCTTTTGCCTATCCCTGGTCCAGCAATTCCCTGAGATTGATGACCGCCGAATTAGCACGCGATAGGTACGAGGCGAGCACCAGTGAGTGATTCGCAAAAACTCCATAGCCCGAGCCATTTAGAATCACCGGGCTTTTGATGGGGCGCAGGCCGCCTTCCAGTTCGCGGATGATCTGGCGCAATGACACAATCGCGTTCTTGTCGTTGAGGACTTTCTCAAAATCGAACTGTGCGGCCCTGAGAAAATGCACCAGCGCCCAGGTGTTGCCCCTGGCTTCAAAAAATACGTTGTCGATTTTCAGCCATGGCGTTTCAACCGAAACGTAATCCGGCAGAATATCGGTGTTGGCCGCGGCCCTTTCACCGGCCAGATCGGTGTTTACGCGAACCTGTCCGACACTGGCGCTGAGTCTTTGCGACAGGCTGCCCAACCTTTTCTCAACGATCGCCAGCCATTCCCGGAAATTATCCGCCCGCGCGTAAAACTGGGCGTTACGGTTGTCGGGGTCGCTTAGCCGGTCACGATAGGCTTTGAGATAACGGATTCCCTTACGGTACTGTCGCTCGCTCGATGGCAACATCCATGAGTTGTGGTCGTAATTCAGCACCGGTTCCGCGAGCGCCAGATCGGGGTCTTCCGTCGACTGGGACTGCGATCGACTATAGTCATTGCGCAATGCCCGGGCGAGGTCGCGCACCTGTACCACGACCCCGTATTCCCAGCTTGGAACGTTGTCCAGAAATATTCCGGGCGGCGCGATGTCGTTGCTAAGGTACCCGCCGGGCTTATCGAGGAGTATTTCGGCCACTTCGATCAGGGTTTGGGTCGTGGAATAACCGATGGGCGCACGTTGCCCGGATACGTCGGATGTAACCCAGAACGGTTTTGGCTCGCGCGACCACCAGAATGCCAGGATCAGAACAATGACCAGCAAGACCGCCAGCGCTACACCGGCACCGATCAGCCAGGTGTTCCTCTGCGCACCGGGCTCCTGCCATTGCCATATGTTTTTCATCATTTGTGCTCCTGCTCGCGGCAAAGCTAATCGAGAAACAGATCGGGCGCCAGCGCCGTACCGGGGCTGACCGCATAGCGTGAGAAATCGCTGACGCCGGATTCCCTGAGTACATCCTCGTCGATCAGGAATTGCCCATTATATCTTTGGTCCGCAGCCGATAAAATCAAGTGGGCCGCGTCGGCAACAATCTCCGGCTGACGGCATTGTTCGGGTCTAACGAGGTCACCCAACATCTTGATCGCGGCCGTGGCTATCACCGTACGCGGCCACAACGCGCTGACCGACAATCCACTGTCGGCAAACTCCCGGGCCATGCCCAGCACACACAGGCTCATTCCGTACTTGGCGATGGTATAGGCAACATGCTCCTTGAACCACTTGGGATCCAGGTTCGGTGGCGGCGCCAGATTGAGTATCTTCGCCCGCCCGGATCGCAAAAGATGCGGCAAACATGCCTGCGAACAAAGGTAGGTTCCCCGTACATTGACGTCAAACATCAGGTCGAAACGCTTCATTGGTGTGTCGAGGGTGCCCGCCAAGTAAATTGCGCTGGCATTGTTGACCAGGATATCGATGCCGCCGAAACGAGCAACCGCCTGGTCGACCGCCGCGCTCACCTGTGCTTCGTCGCGGATGTCGGTTTTGATCGGCAGGGCCTTGCCTCCGGCTTGCTCTATTTCCCGCGCAACACTCGATATGGTGCCGGGAAGTTTCGGATGCTCGTGTTCGGATTTCGCGGCGATCACGATGTTTGCGCCATCACGCGCTGCCCGGTATGCGATCGCCCGGCCGATGCCCCGGCTCGCGCCGGTGATGAAAAGGGTCTGCCCGCTTAGTGTCGTCATGGTTTTCTCATCCCTGGCAGGATTTTATGCCTGCTCGCCCGGACTATCGCGCAGTGCCCGGACCAGCGCCGGCAGAAGCTGGGCCGCGGTGCCGTGCAATGCGTAGCTGGCGCGGTCGCTTAGCGAAGTCTGTTGCGGATTTATCTCGACCAGGCAGGCGCCGGATTGCAACGCAAGCTCGGCGAGCTCCGCGGCAGGCTGGACCAGCGCCGAGGTGCCGATGGCAAAAAACACATCGCAGGCGCCCGCGTATGCGATAGCCGCCGCCAGGGCATCCTTGTCTATTTGCTCGCCGAACCACACTACG
>BFAU01000142.1 GCA_008975185.1 bacterium MnTg04
CGATCGGCGGCACCTTCGAGCTGGTGCGCACCGGCCAGATGCTGCCGGCGCTGGCGCTGATCCTCTTTGTTCTGGTATTGGGCGTTACCACTTTCGTGGTCTTCGTCGAGCGCGGCCAGCGGCGCATCCCGGTGCATTACGCGCGGCGCATGCAGGGCCGTAAGATGGTGCAGGGCCAGAGTTCGCATCTGCCTTTCAAGCTCAACATGTCGGGTGTAATTCCGCCGATTTTCGCGAGCAGCATCATCTTGTTCCCGGCGACGATCGCGGGCTGGTTCGGTGCCAGCGATAACGTCGGCTGGCTGCAGACCATTGCTGCCAGCCTGTCGCCCGGTCAGCCGGTTTACATCCTGCTGTACGGTTCGCTGATCGTCTTTTTCTGCTTTTTTTATACCGCCCTGACGGTTAACTCCAGGGACACCGCCGACAACCTGAAAAAATCCGGTGCCTTTATTCCGGGCATGCGGCCGGGACACCAAACGGCGGAATACCTGGACAAAGTACTGACCCGACTGACGATGTGGGGGGCGTTTTACGTTGCCACGGTGTGCCTGTTGCCGGAATTCATGATTATGTACTGGCAAGTGCCGTTCTACTTCGGTGGGACTTCTTTGCTGATTATTGTTGTCGTCGTGATGGACTTCATGGGTCAGTTGCAGGCGCACATGATGTCGCATCAGTACGAAGGCTTGATGAAGAAATCGAGCCTGCGCGGTTATGGCAGCGGGTCCAGGGCCTGAGGCCCTGTCTGACCCAGGTTTTGACGGGAGATAGATCATGAAAGTGCGGGCATCGGTGAAGAAGATTTGCCGGAATTGCAAGATCATTCGCCGCAAGCGCGTGGTCAGGGTGATCTGTACGGACCCCCGCCACAAGCAGCGGCAAGGATAGATTTTAAACACTGGTTTTCATATACTGGTCGGCTTCGCGCTGGCTTTGAGGAGCGCCTTTAATGGCTCGAATTGCTGGAATTAACATACCGACCAACAAGCACATCGTGATTGGTCTGCAGCACATTTATGGTGTGGGGAGAAGCAGCGCCGGCAAGATTTGTGCGGCCGCGGATATTAATCCCGCGACCCAGGTCGGCGATCTGAGCGAGCCCGAAGTCGAGCGTATTCGTGGCGCGATTGCCAATTACCGGGTCGAAGGTGATTTGCGCCGCGAGGTTGCGATCAATATCAAGCGGCTATTGGATCTGGGGTGCTACCGCGGAATTCGTCATCGACGCGGCCTGCCGGTACACGGCCAGCGTACCCGTACCAACGCACGCACCCGCAAGGGACCGCGGCGCCTGGTCAGAAAATAGTTTTTTAGATTAGCGCCGCTAAAGTCGCACAGCAGATATTCAGGATACAAATATGGCAACACAGACCAAGGCACGCAAGAAAGTGAAAAAACAGGTGGCGGACGCCATCGCTCACATCCATGCGTCTTTTAACAACACGATCATCACGATAACAGACCGTCAGGGCAATACCCTTTCGTGGGCGACTGCCGGGGGCTGTGGTTTCCGTGGATCGCGCAAGAGTACGCCGTTTGCTGCCCAGGTTGCTGCGGAGAAAGCGGGCAACGCGGCGCTGGAGTTCGGCATCAAGAATCTGGAAGTTCGCGTCAAGGGTCCGGGCCCGGGTCGTGAAGCGGCTGTTCGTTCGCTGAATTCGGTCGGTTTCCGCATCACCAGTATCGCTGACGTGACGCCGATACCCCACAACGGTTGTCGTCCGCCGAAAAAGCGCAGAGTCTGAGGAATAGAGATGGCAAGATATACAGGTCCAAAGTGTAAGCTGTCACGCCGCGAGGGAACCGATCTGTTCCTCAAAAGCGGGGTCCGGCCACTGGAATCCAAGTGCAAGCTGGACGTGCCCCCTGGCGGACCGGGCCAGCGCCGTACGCGGTTGTCGGATTACGGATTGCAATTGCGCGAGAAACAGAAACTGCGCCGCATGTATGGGGTGCTGGAGCGCCAGTTCCGCAACTATTACAAGAACGCGGCCGGCCGCAAAGGCGCGACCGGTGAGCTGTTGCTCAAGCTGCTTGAAGGACGCCTGGACAACGTCGTTTACCGCATGGGTTTCGCCCGCACCCGCGCCGAGGCTCGTCAGCTGGTCAGTCACAAGTCAGTACTGGTCAACGGCAAGGTTGCCAACATTCCGTCCTACCAGGTAGCAGCGGGCGATGAGATTTCCATACGCGAAAAAGCGCGCAAGCAGGATCGTATCAAGGCTTCGATCGATATTTCCGGCCAGGTAGGTTTGCCGGACTGGGTCGAGGTCGATGTGAAGAAAATGAGCGGCGTTTTCAAGGCTATCCCGGAGAGAGACGAGATTCTTCCGGATATCAATGAAAACCTGATTGTCGAGTTGTACTCCAAGTAAAAGCGAAGGTATCGATCAATGCTGGATAGCACTACAGATTTTCTCAAGCCGCGGGTCGTCAAGCTGATATCCCGCGATGAAAACCAGGCTCGCGTGGTTATCGAACCGTTCGAGCGTGGTTTTGGCCACACGCTGGGCAACGCCCTGCGTCGTATCCTTTTGTCATCGATGCCCGGCAGCGCCATTGTCGAGGCGGAAATCGAGGGTGTGCTGCACGAGTACACCAGCATCGAAGGCGTGCAGGAAGATATCGTCGATATCCTGCTCAACCTCAAGCAAGTTGCGTTGTGCATGCACACGCGTGACGAAGCGACGCTGAGCCTGGTCAAGAAAGGACCCGGCCCGGTGACCGCCGGCGATATTGCGGTCGATCACGATATCGAAGTGGTCAACCCCGATCTGGTCATTGCGAACCTGACCAAAAAAGGCGAGCTTCGCATGACTTTGAAAATCCGGCGTGGCCGCGGCTATCTGCCGGCCAAGCAACGGGTCAGCTTTGAAGAAGCATCGCGCGAGATCGGCGTCCTGCAACTCGATGCCTCGTTCAGCCCGATTCGCCGCGTGACATACAGCGTCGAAGCGGCCCGTGTCGAGCAACGCACCGACCTCGACAAGCTGATCATCGATATCGAAACCAATGGCGCGATCGATCCCGAGGAAGCGATACGCCGTGCCGGCAGCATCCTGAAGGATCAGCTCTCGGTATTCGTTGACCTGCAAGGGCAGGATGACACGGCGGCAAGCATGGCCGAAGCGCAGATCGATCCGATCCTGCTGCGCCCGGTTGACGATCTTGAACTGACGGTTCGCTCGGCGAACTGCCTGAAGGCGGAAAGCATTAACTACATAGGCGATCTCGTTCAGTGTACCGAAGTTGAACTGCTGCGTACGCCGAACCTGGGCAAGAAGTCGCTGACGGAGATCAAGGAAGTCTTGCTCAGCCATGAACTGTCGCTGGGCATGCGCCTGGAAAACTGGCCGCCACCCAGCCTGCAACCTGAAGAAGAGCGGGTAATCGCCTGATCCCTGCGGATCCGATCTCTTCGTGAACTGGAACAAATGACATGAATCATCGCAAAACCGGCCGCAGACTCGGACGTAACAGCTCGCACCGCAAAGCCATGTTCAAGAACATGGCGGTATCCCTGCTGCGTCATGAAACCATTCGAACTACGCTGCCGAAGGCCAAGGAATTGCGTCGGGTTGTCGAGCCGCTGATCACGCTGGCCAAGACCGATGGCGTCGCACAACGCCGTCGCGCATTCGATCGCCTGCGCGACAAGGAAGCCGTGGGTAAACTTTTTACCGAAATCGGTCCACGCTACGTCAACCGCCCCGGCGGTTACCTGCGCATTCTTAAGGCAGGGTTGCGACCGGGCGATGCGGCTCCGATGGCGGTGGTCAAACTGGTCGAGGAAGCGCCCGCCAGCGAATAAACGACGGCAACATTAAGGCCATGCAGGCTGGATAGTCTGTCGGCCGCACCAAAAAAACCGCGGTTTCCCGCGGTTTTTTTGGTTATAGCGCCGAAAATGCGTCCCGCGTCAGGTTTTCGCAATCTCCGTCGCTCGCCCGAACATTGTCCTCGACCCTGATGCCGCCATAGGGACTGAACTTATCGATCGCGGCCCAGTTAATCCTGGAAGAGTCGGCGCCGGCGCGAACCGGTTGCAGCAGTTGCTCGATAAAATAAATTCCCGGTTCGATGGTCATGACCCAGTCCTTTTCGAGTACGCGCGTCAGCCGCAGGAACGGGTGACCATCGGGCGGGTCTATCCTGCCACCGCCGGTGCCGGCGGAGAAACCGCCGTTGTCATGTACGTGCAGGCCGATCAGGTGACCCAGGCCATGCGGGAAAAACACTCCGCTCAGTCCGCTGGACACGGCTTCTTCGGCGCCGATATTGATCACATCGAAGTCGGCGAGGATGCCTGCCAGCAGCAGGTGGGCTTGCAAATGCAATTCGCGGTAATCCAGGCCGGGTTTGATGCGTGCGCATATCTCCAACTGCGTTTTCTCCATGGCCGCGATCATGGCCTGGAAATCACCGTCTTCCGCCGCGTAGGTTCGCGTGATATCGGAGGCATAGCCATTGTATTGGGCGCCGGCATCGATCAGGAACGACAATCGTTCAGCCGGGTTTTTCCGTTCCAGGGCCTGGTAATGCAAAACCGAGCCGTGGCTGTTGAGCGCGATGATGTTGCCGTAGGGGAGTTGGTGTTCCATGTGGCCGGTGGCTTTGAGGTAGGCGAGATGGATTTCGAACTCGGTCGCGCCATTCCGGAATGCCTGCTCTGCTGCAAGGTGGCCCCGGCAACCCAGTTTCGATGCCTCGCGCATGCAGGCGAGCTCGTATTCCGATTTCGCGGCGCGATGGTGGTCGAGATGATCGATCAGGGGCTGCGGATTGACCGCGCATAAGCCCCAACTGCCTGCGCTATCAGTGTCCTCGCCGATGAAAGCGGTTTTCGACAGGTCTTTGGGTAGCAGATCGCGAATCTCGTCCGGATCGCCGATCAGTTTCAGATCGAAATGATCGACCCAGTCATCGGTCGGCGCGAGTGCCGCATCGTGCCAGTAATCGATCGGCCGGAAAAAAATGAACAACGGTTTCTCGCCCGGCCGGTAATGCAGCCAGCAGTTTGGATTATCGGTAACCGGCGCCCACCATTTGAGATGTGGATTCGCCTTGAACGGATAGCTGTTGTCGTCGTGGAAAACGACTTTGGGTGCGCCACCGGCGACGAGCAGGCCATCGTAGCCGGTGGCCTCCAGTGCCTGGTCCGCAAAGCCTTTCACCCGTTCCAGGTGGGCCGGGTAATGCGTCGCCAACTGAGTCATCCCGTGGTCTCCGCAAAAGAATCCAGTGTATAACAACCCTGCCGGCCATTACGATATTGTGGGACAATCAAAGACCGCCGACGATGGAGACCCCGGATGCGAAGCCAGTGGATTTTGAGCGGACTGATGTTGTTTATGGTGACCCCGATGGCATATGGATACGACCGAGAATCAGGTGACAGATTTGCCAGCCGCTCCGAGGTCATCGCGACTCATGGCATGGCGGCGACCAGTCAGCCGCTGGCGACCCAGATAGCGATCGATATTCTCAAGGCCGGCGGCAACGCGATCGACGCCGCCATCGCGGCGAACGCCGCGCTCGGCCTGATGGAACCGACCGGTAACGGCATCGGCGGCGATTTGTTCGCGATTATCTGGGACGCCAAAACGGAAAAACTGTATGGCCTGAATGCCAGCGGCCGCTCGCCGCGCTCCCTGACCCGCGAATGGTTCATCGACAACGGCTACGAGTCGATCCCGCCGCGCGGGGCGCTGCCGGTCAGTGTGCCGGGCACGGTCGATGGCTGGTTCGAGATGCATCAGCGCTTTGGCTCGCTGCCGATGAAAAAGATACTCAAACCCGCGATCGATTACGCCCGCGATGGCTTCCCGGTCAGCGAATACATCGCCTGGCTGTGGAAAAAATACGAGACCATACTCGGCGAATACCCCGCGTTCCGC
>BFAU01000143.1 GCA_008975185.1 bacterium MnTg04
CCGGGATACCGTTTCCGCGTCGTCGACGCAATGCTGACCAATTTTCATCTGCCGAGATCGAGCCTGTTGATGCTCGTCAGCGCGTTCGCCGGTCGCGCCGCGGTGTTGGCGGCCTATCGCCATGCCGTGGATAATCGCTACCGGTTTTTCAGCTATGGCGATGCGATGTTTCTTACTCCGGAACCCACCACCGGGCACAACCATGAAATTTGAGTTGCTGGCCGCCGACGGCGATGCGCGCCTGGGCAGGATGAGTTTTGCGCGGGGAATCGTCGATACGCCGGCGTTTATGCCGGTCGGCACCTACGGCGCGGTCAAGACGATGACCGCCGAAGAGCTGACCGATCTGGGCACCCAGATCATCCTCGGCAATACCTTTCACCTGATGCTCAGGCCGGGCGCCGCGGTCATCGAAAAACACGGTGGCCTGCATCGCTTCATGCACTGGGATGGGCCGATCCTCACCGATTCGGGCGGTTTCCAGGTCTGGAGCCTGGCGCCGCTGCGCAAGATTACGCCGCAGGGGGTGCGTTTTCGCTCGCCGGTCGATGGTGGGGAAATATTTCTCAGCCCGGAAAAATCGATGGAAGTCCAACACGCGCTGGCTGCCGATATCGTGATGGTTTTCGATGAATGCACCCCGCATCCTGCGTCCTTTGGCCAGGCGCAAGCATCGATGGAGTTGTCGCTGGGCTGGGCCGAAAAATGCCGCCGGCGCTTCGACGAGCTGAAAAAATCGTCAGCAGACGAGGCCTTGTTTGGCATCGTCCAGGGCGGCATGTACCCGGATCTGCGGCAGGTGTCGCTGGCCGGTCTGACCCGGCTGGATTTCGATGGCTACGCCCTCGGCGGCCTGTCGGTCGGCGAAAGCGAGGAACAGCGCTCGATGGTGCTGGAGACCACTGTACCGTTAATGCCGGCCGACAAGCCCCGGTACCTGATGGGGGTCGGCACGCCGGCCGATATCGTGCGGGCGGTCGCGCGCGGCATCGACATGTTCGATTGCGTCATGCCGACTCGCCATGCGCGCAATGGTTACCTGTTCAGCAGCGAAGGGGTCCTCAAGATTCGCAATGCACGGTTCCGGGAGGACGACGCGCCGATCGATCCAGCCTGCGATTGTTATACCTGCAAGCACTACAGCCGTGGCTACCTGCGCCACCTGGATGCCTGCGGCGAGATGCTTGGCGCCCGCCTGAACACCATTCACAACCTGCATTTCTATCAGCAACTGATGACGCGGATTCGCACGCTCATCGGCGAGGGCCGGTTTGCCGATTTTGCCCGCAAGTTCCCGGCCGGCGTGCAAGCTGTCTGATTTAGCCTCAGCCTGTGGCATAATACCGGGCTTTCGAGCCTGCCATGGCCCGATAAAGCAGTTGCAAAAACCGGTCGTTCAGATTATTCCAATCCGCGGCGAAAACCGCGGATAATCGAGGGAGACAACATGGATTTCTTTATTTCCAGCGCATGGGCCCAGGACGCCGCCGCCCAGCAGAACCCGATGACCAGCGTGTTTTTTATCGTCATTCTTTTTGTCGTGTTCTATTTCATGCTGATCCGGCCCCAGCAGAAAAGAGCCAAGCTGCACAAGACGATGATCGGCGCGTTGAACAGCGGCGACGAAGTTGTGACCAACGGCGGCATCCTCGGTAAACTCACCGATGTCGGCGAGCATTTCGTGACCGTCGAAATTGCGGACGGCACCTCCATCAAACTGCAAAGACAGGCGGTTGCCACGGTATTGCCCAAGGGAACCATAAAAAGTGCCTGATCGGGCCCTGCAACAAGGAAGCTGCTAATGAATCGGTATCCAGCCTGGAAGAACATTCTGGTTGTCGCGGTCATCGTTCTTGGCGCGCTGCTGGCGTTGCCCAATATTTACGGCGAAGACCCGGCCCTGCAGGTCGCGCCCGACAAGCGCGAGCCCATGGGCGAGCTCGGGCTGAACCGGGCAAAGGGTTTTCTCGATGAAGCCGGCGTCGAATTCGTGGCCGCCCATCTCGAGCAGGACCGCGTGGTGGTGCGTTTCGCCGACAAGCACATACAAAGCGAGGCTGCCGCCATACTCGGGGAGCGGTTTGGCGACAATTATGTCGTCGCCCTGACCATGGAACCGCGTACGCCGGATTGGCTGCGTGCGCTGGGCTTGCAACCGATGAGCCTGGGTCTCGATCTGCGCGGTGGCGTTTACTTCCTTTACGAGGTCGATCTTGAGGGCGCCATCTCGCAAACCCTCGAACGGTACCGATCCGATTTCCGAGCGCTGTTGCGCGAAGAGAAGATTCCCTATCGCAGCATCGACGTCAGCGGCGACACGGTCAGCCTGACGCTGCGCAACCCGGACGACCTGGATACGGTCAACGGCCTTTTGCGTATCTATGATGCGCAGTTGATGCTCAGCGACAGGCGGGTCGGCGGTGCCGCGGTAATCCGCGTCGGCATGAACGCGAACCTGGTCAAACAACGCCAGGATTTTGCGATCCAGCAAAACATCACGACCTTGCGTAACCGCGTCAACGAACTGGGCGTCGCCGAGCCTTTGGTCCAGCGCCAGGGCTTGAGCCGCATCGTCGTTCAGTTGCCGGGGATGCAGGACCCGGCGCAGGCCAAGATCGTCCTGGGAGCGACGGCAACTGTCGATTTCAGGCTGGTGGACCAGGACAGCAATCCCTATGAGGCTCAGCGCCGCAACCGGCCGCCGCTGGGCAGTAAACTGTATTTCGAGCGCGATGGCACGCCGGTGCTGCTCAAGCGCGATGTCATCGTCACCGGCGACCAGCTTACCGATGCGACCTCGGGCTTTTCGGAAGGCCAGCCGGCGGTCTTCGTCAAGCTGGGCGCCAAGGGTGCGCGGCGGATGCTCGCAACAACGAAGGCCAACCTGAAAAAATCGATGGCCGTCGTGTTTATCGAGCAAGTCTGTGATGAACTCGGTCCCGGCAACACCGGCTGCCTCAAGTCTTCGACCCGTGAGGAAGTGATCAGTATCGCCACCATCCAGGGTATCTTCAGCAGCAATTTCCAGATCACCGGACTGACGCCGATCGAGTCACGCGATCTCGCGCTGTTGCTCAGGGCGGGTTCGCTGGCGGCGCCGATATTCATCGTCGAGGAAAGGACCATCGGCCCGAGCCTGGGCCAGGACAACATCGACAAGGGCTTCGAGGCGGTCAAGATTGGTTTCCTCGCAATCTTCGTGTTCATGATCTTGTATTACCGCGTGTTCGGCATGGTCGCGAACCTTGCGCTTGTGGCCAACCTGGTCCTGGTCGTGGCCTTGCTGTCGCTGCTGCAGGCGGTGCTGACGCTGCCGGGTATCGCCGGCATCGTGCTGACGGTGGGTATGGCGGTGGATGCCAATGTGCTGATCTTCGAGCGTATCCGCGAGGAATTGCGCAACGGCAACAGCCCGCAAGCCAGCATCACCGCCGGTTATGGCAAGGCGTTCTCATCGATCATCGACGCCAACATCACTACGCTGATCGCGGCGGTGGTCTTGTTCACCTTTGGCACCGGCGCGATCCGCGGCTTTGCCGTAACCTTGTCGCTGGGCATACTGACTTCGATGTTTACCGCCATCGTCGGCACCCGCGCGCTGATCAACCTGATTTATGGCCGCCGTCAGCATTTGGATAGCCTGTCGATCTGAAAGGGATCTCCTGATGAAAACCATGCTTGTATTTTCCGGCGTTGACTTCATGGGCAAGAAGCGAATCGCCTTCGCCTTTTCATTGCTGCTGCTCGCTATTTCAGTGGGGTCGCTGTTTAGCAAGGGTCTGGAATTTGGTATCGATTTCACCGGCGGTGTGCTGATCGAGGTGGGCTACCAGGACGCGGCCGATTTGCCGCGAATCCGCAGGGGGCTCGAGGCGGCAGGCTTTGCTTCCGCGCAGCTGCAGAATTTCGGTACCGAACGCGATGTGCTGATTCGCTTGCTGCCGCAGGAAGGCGAAGAGAGCAGCGATGCGGTGGGCGAGAAAATCCTCCAAGTGCTTTCCACGCAGGACCCGACCGTGACCTTGCGCCGGGTCGAGTTTGTCGGCCCGCAGGTCGGCGAGGAGCTCCGCGAACAGGGTGGCCTGGCGATGCTGTTCGCCCTGCTGTTCATCATGGCCTATGTCGCGTTCCGCTTTCAGTGGAAGTTCGCGGTCGGTGCGGTCGCCGCGCTGGCGCATGACGTGGTTGTAACCGTCGGGTTCTTCTCGGTATTCAACCGGCCGTTCGATCTCGCGGTCCTCGCGGCCGTGCTGGCGGTTATCGGTTACTCGTTGAACGACACCATCGTCGTGTTCGACCGGATTCGCGAGAATTTTTTGCGGATTCGTAAGAGCCATGCCCTGGAAGTCATGAACGTTTCGATCAACCAGACTCTGAGCCGCACGCTGATCACATCGACGACGACGTTGCTGGTATTGCTGGCCTTGTTTTTCCTCGGCGGCGAAGCCATCCATTCGTTCGCGCTGGCGTTGATCGTCGGTGTCGTGATCGGGACCTATTCGTCGATATACGTGGCCAGCAGCCTGGCGCTGGTCCTGGATGTTTCGACCCAGGACCTGATGCCGCCGGTGACCGAGAATGAACTCGACGAAATGCCTTGATGCTTCGACAGGCGTTGGTGGTATTTGGATTGGGGGGTCGTTTGTAGAATGGTGGGTTGCGGGCCGCTGGTTTACCCACTGCTAGATGAACTTCGTTCCGAATCGAGCTGTGGGTAAACCAGCGTCCCACAACGGTCGGCGTTGATGGTTTGATGGGCGATGGTGGTATTTGGATTGGGGGTTCTTCTATCGATTGGTGGGTTGCGGGCCGCTGGTATACCCACTGCTAGATGAACTTCGTTCCGAATCGAGCTGTGGGTATACCAGCGTCCCACAACGGTCGGCTTTGATGCTTCGATGAGCGGTGGTGGTATTTGGATTGGGGTTCGTTCGTAGACCCGGGGGCCGCGATCCTTGGCGGCATGCAGGCTAAAGAGCGCCAAGTGCACCGAGGTGGGGATGGATGGTTTTCATCAGCTCTTTATAGACTTTCGGGTTGCCGGCGATGATGTTGCCGCTTTCGAGAAAGGTTTCGCCACCGCTGAAGTCGGTCACGAAACCGCCGGCCTCGCGTATGATCAGCGTCCCGGCCGCCATGTCCCATGGCGACAGGCCGGTCTCCCAGAACCCGTCGAGCCGGCCGGCGGCAACGTAGGCCAAGTCCAGCGCAGCCGCGCCCGGTCTCCTGATCCCGGATGCGCTTTTTATCACCGCCTTGAGCATTTCCATGTATTCGTCGAGCCAGCGGTTGTTGTTGCGGAACGGGAAACCGGTGCCGATCAAAGCGCCTTGCAGGCCTGCTTGTTTGCTGACCCGGATTCGATGGCCATCGACTTTGGCGCCCTGACCGCGCGAGGCTTCGAAAATTTCCTGGCGCATGACATCGTAGATCAGTCCGCATTCCAGGCGGCCATTGATCTGTAGCGCGATCGATACGGCGAATACCGGGAAGCCGTGGAGGTAGTTGGTGGTGCCGTCCAGCGGGTCGATAATCCAGACGAGATCGCTTTCGCCGCTCTGGCCGCTTTCTTCGGCGAGAAAGGCGTGATCCGGGTATGAATGGCGTATGGTCCCGATTATTTCTTGCTCGGCCAGCCGGTCGACCTCTGTGACGTAATCGTTGCGGCCTTTCTTGGTGACCTGCATCCGCTGCAGGCGGTTGATGTTGCGGACGATGATATCGCCGGCATTGAGGGCAGCCTGCCGGGCTATGTTCAGCATCGGGTTCATCGCGATCACCTGTTTATCAAAGAGCAGTGGCCGGCGCCGTTATAATACGACGGCCTTTAGGGGGGCGGAAGAATATCAAACATTGGAGGTTTGCGCCGTTGTTGATTGAAATCGAGTGGGTCTGCGGGATCTCATCGCCATGAGTCAATCGCTGAGAATCGTGTTGCTGGAAACCAGCCACGCGGGCAATATCGGCGCCGCCGCGCGGGCGATGCATAACATGGGGCTGGACGATCTTTGGCTGGTCGCGCCGAAATCCTTTCCGGATGACGAGGCCACCGCCAGGGCCTCCGGCGCGAACGCGTTGCTGGCATCGGCAACGGTAGTCGCCAATCTCGATGAGGCTTTGCAGGGTTGCGGCCTGGTTGCGGCGGTCAGCGCCCGGCAGCGCAGCCTGGCCTGGCCATGCAAGACGCCGCGTGAAGCGGCTGCCGAACTCGTGGCGAGTACCGCCAATACGACGGTCGCATTGTTGTTTGGCCGTGAAAAATATGGTTTGTCCAACGCGGAACTGGAACGCTGTCACTTGTTGATCAGCATTCCTGCAAACCCGGAATACAGCTCGTTGAACCTGGCCATGGCGGTGCAGCTTCTCGCCTACGAAATTCGCCTTGCGCGCGGGCAGACTTCTTTGCCGCCGGCATCTGTCGGCCCGCCGCCCGCGGCAGCCGAAGACATGCAGCGCTTTTATCGGCACCTGGAGGAAGTTCTGCTGGATAATGGCTTTCTCGACCCGGATAATCCGCGACACTTGATGCGTCGCCTGCGGCGTTTGTTCAACCGCGCCGTCCCGGATGAAAATGAGATCAATATTCTCCGTGGCATACTGTCGGCGGTACAGAAGCCAACCAGGAAAAAAACCAGTGACTGAACCAGGACTACCGATATTTCTGGATTACGCGGCCGGCACGCCGACGGATCCGCGCGTCGCCGAGAAAATGGCGGCTTGCCTGACGGCTGGCGGTCTGTTTGCGAACCCGGCGTCGAGCAGCCATGTGCTCGGGCGGCAGGCGAAGGGGGCGGTTGAAAACGCCCGCGGCCAGGTCGCCAGCCTGGTGGGGGCAAGCCGCCGGGAAATTATCTGGACTTCCGGCGCCACCGAATCGGACAACCTGGCGATCACCGGCAGCGCACGGTTTCATCGTGATCGGGGCAGGCATATCGTCACCTCGAAAATCGAACACAAGGCGGTCCTGGATACCTGTAGGCAGTTGGAAAAGGAAGGCTTCGAGGTCACTTACCTGAGCCCGTCCTCGGTGGGTATGATCGAACCGCAACAAGTGGGCGAAGCGTTGCGTGACGACACCATCCTGGTCTCGCTGATGCATGTGAACAACGAGATC
>BFAU01000144.1 GCA_008975185.1 bacterium MnTg04
GAATATACAGCAACAGGAAACCGCCGCCAAAAAAGAGGCGGTAGAAAGCGCTGACAGTGGGCGGGACCGACAGCACTGTTACGAAAACAGCGGAAAAGCTGATCAACACCGCGCCAATCAACAGCCTGATTGTTGCCCTGGTATCAGCATCGAGCGGCATTACGATTTGCAAACCCAGGACAGCCGGCTCATTGCAAAGTGAACTCATGGACCAGCGAACTGAGAACCGGCTCGGCGCCAGCGCCCGGATTTTCGGCGTCAACCATGCCACCGACTATATAAAAAGTACCCGCGTTGGCAATCAGGCCACGGTGATCCATGGTTGCCTGCGGCAGCCGGCCATAGCGATGCCAGCGATGCTCGGCGAACCGCCATGCAAAGACTTCGGCCGAGGCCTGCGATACATTGCCGTCATAACCGATGCCATCGTAGTTGTAAGGATTGTCGCTGCCGCCGGCAAAGACGATTTCCCCGTCGTGTGTTGCCGCGCCGGTCGCCGCGATCCGGTAGCGGGCCGAACCCGGATGGGGTGCGACCACCTGCCAGCGAATTCGTCGAATATCGCCGGCATCGATTTCACCCAGATAACAGGCATCTACCGTCTCGAACCGCCGTTTGCCGTTATCCGCCAGGCGAACGGCAACGCCATCGCAAACCAGCATCCGGTTGCCGGCTATGCCGCCGGCATGGCCGAACACCGCCTCGCCGGGCCAGGGCGTCGCCTGTCTCCAGGCATCCTCCTCGACATCGTAAATCTGCACCAGGTTGACATTGCCCAGGTCGTGCCAGCCGCTGACCAGGTAAACATAACGGTCAAGATAAACGACCGAGACGGCATCATCGACCGGTACCGGCATCGGCTCCAGTTCATGCCAGCTCAGCCGTTCAGTATCGAGCCGGTACGCTTTTGCTACAGATCTCTCGCTGCCATCTTCGGCAACGGTATATCCGCCAAAAACATATACGTCCCCGGCCACGGTGGCAGCGGTGCCGGCCAGCCTGCCTTCGCCCCCGGGCACATCGGGCAAGCGTTGCCAGGCTTCGCTCCCTGGCGGCAAATGCCAGGCCTCGCTGGCAATATTTTGCCAGCCTCGGCCACCAGCCAAGCCCATGAGACTGAGCAAGTGAAAACCATCGCCGCTGCGGAAGCCAGCCACCGAATTGTTACTGACCGGATGGGGTAACGCCGGACCCTGCACCGCGACGATCTGGCTTTCATTTTCGAAGGTACAGGCAAACAGACCGGCGGCGAGCAGAAAAATCGGCAGGATACGCTTCATCGGCTGCCCCCCAGCCAGGCGGACCGCGCTGCCAGGATCTCGCTGTCAGCCTCTTCGTTCAACAGCAGCTGGCAGCAGTTCCGCGGACTTTCCTCGGCCAGCAACGGCAATTCGATCAGAACATCTTCACGAAAAACGCTCAGCCGCGTCATCTCCCCCGCTTGCAGCCGGCGCAGTCGTTTCTCAAGCGTTTTGCCGGTGACGCGTACATCGTCCAGGGCCAGCAATTCATCGCCGGCGGACAACCCGGCTTTCTGCCCGGGACCGTTCTCCAGCACGTGAGTGACGACGAGTCGGCCGGCCACGACCCGGGTCTTGATCCCGAACCACACCGGCATGCTTTTGCCTTTGGCCGGCCCGCCGGCGTCATCGAGAGAAACGGCGGGTCTCTCCCGGTAGATAATGCCGACACTCTCGAGATACTCCGCCAGCGGCAGGTCGTCGGTTCCGCGCACCGCACAGGCGAAAAACTCTTTCAGTTCCACGCCGCTGACTTCGCCGGCCAAATCTTCAAAAGCCGTTTCCGGCATGCCTGTCTCGCTCTGGCCGTATTTTTCCCAGGCCGCGCGCATCACATCGTCCAATGAACTAACACCCATGGTCTCGCGGCGAATCAACAGATCGAGAGCAAGCGCCACCAACGACCCCTTTGCGTAATAACTGACTATCGCGTTAGGCGAGTTCTCGTTCTGCCGGTAAAACTTGCTCCAGGCATCGAAACTGGATTCCGCCAGTGACTGGTGCAGACGACCCGGCCCCTGAAGAACCCGGGTTATCGTCTGTGACAGCAGGTCCAGGTAACTGGTGTCGGCGATCACACCGCTTCTGAGCAGCGCCAGATCGTCATAATAGGAAGTGACGCCCTCGAAAACCCAAAGCATTTCGGTATAGGCCTCGGCGGACAGATCGCTTTCCGCGAGCACGGCGGGACGCAATCTTTTGACATTCCACATATGAAAATATTCATGGCTGCACAAGCCGAGAAAGCGACGATATCCCTTGTCGATACCGTCTTTTGCCTGCACGGGGAGATCGTCGCGCCGGCAGATCAACGATGAGCTGTTGCGATGTTCCAAACCACCGTAACCATCGCTCACCACAGTTAGCAGGAACAGGTAGCTGTCGACCGGTACGGAGCCAAACAGATCGATGTGCTGTTGGCATACCAGCGCTAGGTCTGAAGCCAGCCGATCTTTGTCCGCATCGTGTTTACCGCTGATGGCCATTGTGTGAGGAACGCCACCCGCACTGAACTCGACGAAATCGAGTTCGCCCATTTGTACCGGGCAGTCGATCAGTTCTGCATAGCTTGGCGCCTGGAAATCGCCGAATCCCCGATCATCGATCTGGACAGCCTGCAGACCCGTCGCCAGCCGCCAACGTCCCGTATCGCCCGACGGCGGCGCAATACTGATACGGGACGGCCGCTCCTCCTGACCATGGACGCGCAGGAATATGTTGCTGCCGTCAAAAAA
Organism: bacterium MnTg04; assembly: GCA_008975185.1. Classification (GTDB taxonomy): domain Bacteria; phylum Pseudomonadota; class Gammaproteobacteria; order Steroidobacterales; family MnTg04; genus MnTg04. Next base: position 2,756 of record BFAU01000144.1, read on the forward strand.
TCCGTGTCGCGAATCCAGGTGGGCGCCACGCACAGAACGATCCTTGGCATAAACCTGGTATCGAACAGTCAGCGGGCCTTTCGCAGGCGCACATTGCCAGGTTGATTTGTCGAGTTTCCTGACGGCAACGCTGTCCGCGCCCGAGTGCGCGGAAAGACTCGTGATATGGCGGGCGAAATCCCGGATCCGGTAACTGCCGGGCACCCATGCAGGCAGCGACAAATGCTGGCCTTCAGCGTCAGGCTCTGGAATTTCGAGATCAATCTCAAACAGGTGCGCATTCGGCCGTGCCGCCCCGACCCTGTAGTGAATAGTCGGCTTCACGCAGGCGGCTCTGTCAGTTTCAGTGTCAGGCACTTGGCGGAACCGCCTGCCTTCAGGAACTCCGTCAATGACGCTTCGATCACCTCGAAACCCGCTTTGGCCAGATTTTTTCTCAGGCTCGGAGAAACCCGGTTCATAATAAGCTTGTCTTCGATATTGACGGAATTGCAGGCAAAGCGGCCCGCATCCTCGCTACTGACAACGATGCGTTTACCGTGCGGTACGCGCAGCGCGATTTTTTTCTGCGATTCCTCGTCAAACGCCGGTGGATAGTACAGCAACCAGCCATCATTCAATGGGCAGAAACAGGTATCGATATGATAAAAACGCGGGTCCACAAGCCGGATTGAAACGACTTCTTTCGCAAAGAATTTTTCGAGATGAGGATGCGCTTCGATTTCCGTACGAAATCCGTACCCGGCCCAGAGCCAGTCGCCACCCCGGTCGAAAAGCGAATCTCCGGCGCCTTCAAAACCGATTTTTCCATCGAGCGGATATAGCTCGAACCCGTTCTCTTCGAACCATCGCTTGAAGTGCTTTTCCTCCGCCCGTCGTTCCATTGGAAGGAAATGGCTGGCCATCGCCTTCATACCCAGTACGGTTCCGGCGTTGGCCGTAAAAACCATGTCGGGCACGTCGGCCTGGGGCTCGATCAACACAACATTCGCATGTTCTTCGATGGTATCGCGCAGCCGCGCCCATTGTCGTTTCGCCAGGTCGAGCGAAAGATTCCCTTCGTTACCGTCCATCCACGGATTTATTGCGTAGTCCACGGCGTAAAAATCCGGCGGACACATGAGTATTTTTTCTTTTGCCATGCGGAAGGAATCCCCAATAAAAGAAGGTGCGACCCAGGATCTACCAGCGGTGGTAGGCGGGATGCCCTTCGCTTACCGCGACGAAGGTGCCTCGGCAAGTTCCGCAAACCTTGCCATCGGCAAGGAGTTCGCCATCGACCACCACTTTGTTGCCGGCAGATTCCACGACCCAGGCGCGCAATGAGACCGGCCCCCTTGAAGGAGTCGGCCTGAGCAATCGAATCGAATAATCCGCGGTCACCGTGCACGGTGGCTTTTGCGCACCGCTTTCGTTCATCAGGTACCAGCAGGCAGTCCAGTTGCAATGGCAGTCGAGCAGGGATCCGATAATGCCGCCGTTCAGCATGCCGGGAAACGCCTCGTGATGCGATTCCGGCGTCCACTCGGCAATTACTTCATCGCCGCGTGGAAAACTGCGGATACGGAGTCCCTTTTTGTTGGCCGGACCGCAACCGAAGCACTCGTTGTCCGGCGCATATTTTTCCTGCAGGCAAAGCTCACTCACTGTCACGGCTCCCTGGATTCCTGGGTAAATGAATTTCTGCGAGCATGCAGCGTACGCTGCCGCCCGAGCTTTTCTCGATGCTGTCAATGGATGCCGCAACGATATGCGTGCGGCGAGACAGGGTCTTGCGTTGCTCCGCCGTCAGGCTGTTCAGCGCCTGGCTGGACATCGCCAGTATGCGTCCGCCGCTTGCGGATTTTAGTTCAAGCATGTTGCCGGCAAAGCTGGCCATTTGTGCATAGCTGATATCGACCACTTCGTGACCGGCCCCTTGCAGCCTGTCCAAAACGGCCTGGCGTTGCTCTTCCTTTATGGATGCAGAGCAGACGACCGCAAAGTCCACACCGATGCACATCATGACATTGGTGTGGTAGATAGCGGCGCCATCCTCGCCCGCGGCAGCTAACACCACCATCTCGTAGTCCATCCTGCGGGCAAACTCACCTAAAAGGTCCGCATCCGTGCGCGCCGACAGGCACGCATAGGCAATATGGTTTTGACGATCGAGAACGATGCTGCCGGTCCCCTCCAGATATTTCTCCTCGGCCTCGAACGGACTCAAGTCAATGCTTTGCTCAATCCTGAACCCATGATCCGAACTCAGGGAACCCAGAATATCAGCGCGCCGTTCCGGTCTGCGGTTGCTCGCCATCATCGGGTAAAGAACGACGGTTCCGTCGGCATGCATGCTCAGCCAGTTATTCGGAAAAATAGAATCCGGCGTATGTGGCTCCGGCGCATCGTCAAAAACCACCACCTCTATGCCGACAGCCTCCAGCGTCGCCACCAGATTGTCGAACTCTACCAGCGCCCTCTCGTGGTCGCCGTCGTCGGTGGACGAATAGTCCTGCTGCTGAAAGCGGTTGCTTTCGGCGGTCTGCGGATTGGACTGAAAACGAGCCGGCCGGATCATCAGGACCGAGGAACTGGTCTGTGGCTCAGCCGGTCGGGCCATTATTTATCTCCATCGAAGCAACCCGGTCATTCTACTATTCCCCGGCCCCGGCCTACAGTGATTGCTATACTCTGCGGCCGCAGCCTGCCAATTCCGGCCCGGGTTTCAGGAAATGGACGAATCAGAAAAAATCAACAATGTACTTGAGGATGCCTCCCGGGCCATGGATTCGGGCGACTATCGAAAGGCATTTCAATTGACCCGCGAGGCCTGTGATCTGCAACCCGATAACGCCAGGCTTTGGATCACCGCCGGGACGCTGGGCGGCCGGCTCGGAGAACTCGAGCAGGCCGAGCATTGTCTGCGCAAGGCGCTGGCGCTGGCGCCTGACTCGGCAACGGCACTGGAAAATCTGAGCGTTACGCTGGTCGGCAGGGGGGAGGCCGAAAAAGCGCTGGAATACGCCACCCAGGCAATCCGTTTGCAACCGGCCGCCGCAACTTTTGACCGGCGCGGGTACATACTCGCGCAATTGCGGCGCCATGACGAAGCGATTCGTGATTTCCGCAAGGCACTGGATGCCGACTCGCAACTGGCCGATGCGCATAACAATCTTGGCGTCTCGCTGCAGGCTACCGGTTATAGCGAGGAAGCAATCGAGAGTTTTTCGCGCGCTGTTGCGCTGCGACCGGCATATGCTGATGCGTGGAACAACAAGGGGCTGGCCTGCCAGGCGCTGGGCAGGTTCGAGGAGGCGCTGGATGCACATCGCCAGGCCGTGGAGTCGGATCCGCAACACGGTAGCGCCCGCGCGGAACTCGCTGCGATTCTGGAGCGCGGCAACCAGGTCGTCGAGGCAAGGGATACCGCGGAACGTGCACTTGAAATTATGCCGGGCCAGTTCAAAGCCGGCCTGGTCCTTGCCGTGCTCGATCGTCGCGACGGCAACCTTGAATCGGCGGAAGCGCGCTGCCGGGCATTGCTGACCCACGCGGATAGCGATCAGGGAAAAGGCGAGGTGTCGCTGGAACTGGCCCAATGCCTGGACAAGATGCAGCGGTACGACGAGGCGTTCGGGTTTTTCGAACAGGGGCAGGAATCGTTGCTGAAAAGCTGGCAGCACGTACCCGACAAGGAAATTTATCTTGAGCAGGTCGACGCGAGCGCGCGATGGCCCAGGCCGGATAAATCCGCGGCCTTGAACGTGTCCGCCCAGGACAAAAGAGTGCCTGCTTTTCTGGTCGGCTTCCCGCGATCCGGGACTACGCTGACAGCGAGGATGCTGGACGCGCACCCGGCTATCAGTACGAGCGACGAACAGCCGCTGGTGCCTCGCCTGATGCAGTTCGCCGAATCCAGTCTCGACCTGCAGCCCTGCTCGCTAACGGCAGATCAACGCGAGGCCCTTGCCGCCGAGTATTGGCGAATGGCGGCAACGGACATGGCCAGATCGGAGCCGGAAACCTTATTCCTCGACAAACTTCCGCTGAACATCACCCGTATCGGTTTCATTCGACAGGTATTTCCGCAGGCGAAAATTATTGTGGCGTTGCGTGATCCGCGCGATGCCTGCCTCAGCGCGTTCATGCAATCGTTCAAGCCAAACCCGGCTATGGTCCATTGCGTAAGTTTGGGTGGTGCGGCCGCCCTGTACTGCAAAGTAATGAATGCATGGCTGGAGATTTGTAAAGACGACTTACCCGGGTTTTTTGAATCACGCTACGAGAGCCTGGTCGAGAACTTTGAATCGTCAGTGCGGCAGTTACTCGAGTTTCTTGGTCTGGAGTGGGCTGCGGATGTCGCCCGATTCCACGAAAAAGCCAGGTCTGCTTACATGAGCACGCCAAGCTACCAGGCGATCAGCGAACCGATTTACCGGTCTGCCCGAAACCGGTGGCAGAACTACCGGAAACCTGTGCAGGAGATAACACCGTTGCTCGCCGAGTATCTGAACGCTTTCGGTTATACGGGCCGAGACTGAGGCCGGCGACCCGGACCGGCCAGTCCATAGAACTCGACCATCATTCCGATCTCCGTCTCCGCACTATGTGCCGGCTATTTTTCGCTGGAGAATGTTGGATCGACATTCAGCTTGCTGAGATCGCCATCGACCAGCGCCAGGGTCTTTGGATCTATCACTTTATGCCACAGAATGGGCACATCTGCGAGCAGGAGCATACCGACATATCCCGATGGCAGTTGTGGAGCATCGTCGAAATGTCTCAGCGACTGGTATCTTCGTGACGCATGATAGTGGTGGTCGGAGTGGCGTTGCAGGTGGAATAACAAAATATTGGAGGCCACATGATTGGCATTCCAGGAATGCCTTGGCTGGCACGCCTCGTATCTTCCATCGGGCAACTTCTCCCGGAGCAAACCGTAATGCTCGACATAGTTGGCACCGGTTAGCTGAAACCAGGCGATCGGCGCCTGTAGCAAAAGAAACGCCAGGGCAAACCAGCCAAAAAAACCAGCCAGTAAACCATACAGGGCGACAGACATGGCCAGCGATTGCAAAATGTTGTTGCTGAGCGACCATGGCTTCCTGCCCAGCTGCGCAAGACGCCGCTTTTCGAGCTGCCATCCACGCCTGATGCCACCGGGAATCTCGCGCCTCGCGAACCGGTATATGCTTTCGCCAAAACGGGAACTCGCAGAATCCTCCGGCGTCGCTACCTGCACATGATGTCCAGCGTTATGCTCGACATTGAAATGAGGATAAACGGGAACCGCCAGAACCATCTTCGCCAGGTTCTTCTCCAGCCTCGGTTTCTTGTGACCGAGTTCATGGCCGGTGTTGATTGCCATACCGTTGACCACGCCGGTGGTAATTACGAGGGCGGCAAAGCCCGACCAACCGACATCATGCGTCCCTACGAACCAGGCCACTGCAATCAGGGTGATGAAAAACATCGGCACCGCAGCGAAGGTCAGATAGCGATAGTAGCGGTCGTCTTCAAGTTGCGGAACGATTTGCTCCGGCGGGTTTCTCTCATCCTCGCCGAGCCAGAAATCCAACAGGGGTACCAGCGTGTAAATCAATAGCAACGGAATCCACAAGGTCCATTCCCTGCCGCTAAGCATGACCAAACCGATACTGAGCAGCGGCACCAGGGGAAAAAACGTAGCGATCATCCACCCATATCGCCGGGTGTCCTGGTAATTGATTTCTCCCTGCCCGGGAAGTGTCACTGAGTAGGTATGCATGAACTTTTCTCCATGGGGCTATAGCCACCGGAGTGCGCATCTTCCAGACCATTAGACGCGTCAGTCGCAGTATAGCGCCGCCTCCGGGTCGGTGCAGGGTCTGCACCGCCTCAATCATATGAGGTGCAACTTATTGAATTTATGAAAAAAAATAGAAATAATGGGGTTCTACCCATACCACCGGTATTTGGTTTCATGGCATATTGCGACCTCGGTCACCCAAGACCAGACTTTCTGATGCCACAATCAGCCGAATTCAAGCTTTTGATTGATATTACATGGCTACAAATATGAGGCTGACTGACTTTGAGTAGTGGTTACAACATAACCCGGCGAGGCGGCAGGCGCTTTTCGATAGCGATTGTTTTCCTGATTCTTCTAGGTGCAGGCGCCGTCGAAGCGGCGACAATTTCCGGGACGGTTTTCACCGACGAGGGTGTCACCAACGCCAGGGCCGGGCATACGGTGCGGCTGATCGTCAACGGCGTCGACCTCGGCAACAACGCGACCGACGCGAGCGGCGCCTACTCCATCACGGCGTCGATCAATTCCGGCGACGCCTACCTGGTCTACGTCGACAATGCTGCGCTGCTGGACGGCACCACGGTGGCCGTCTCAGACGGCGCCGGCCATGCCGGTTTCGACGACGCGGATTTTTCAGCGGGCAACTACACGGCCCAGGGTCCGTTCATTACCATTCGCATGAAGGTCGATCAGGACACGGTCCGGAATCTTGCAACCGGCGGGAATCTTCCGTGGAAGAGCGATCGTGACTGAATCTCGCCGCAAACTTATCGCTGCAGCATTCGGGCTCGATCGGTCCCCCGGATGCGCGGTCAACATGTCCGTTGCGACCGAGTCCGGTCGCATGGGGCGTTCGTTTGCGCGTGGGCTGGCCCGATTGATCACTGCAGCGAAGCCCAGTCTTAACGTTACAGTAACCGGCAGAACGGGCTTACAAAACAATCAAATTTGCACGCAGCGGGAGCGCCGACAGGCCAAGAGCACGTGGGCGTTCGCCCTCATCCTGCTGTTGATGGTCTTCGGTGCCGCCCAGCCCGTTGGTGCTCAGAGCGTGGATATTCGGGTCGTGGCCGACAACGACGACGCGGAAGAGGATATCGGTAGCGGTGCCATGAACCTGACCAGCACCGATCTGGAGCTGATCACCGAAAGTGGTGACCAGGAGCTCGGCATGCGGTTCCTGAACCTGACGATCCCCCCCGGTGCGACCATCACGAACGCGTATGTCGAATTCACGACGGACGAAGTCGAGACCGGGACCACCGACCTCACATTCTGGGCATTGGCAGAGGATAACCCTGCTGATTTCTCCACAGGCGACATCACGTCACGACCCAAGAGTGCGGCCAGCGTCCCGTGGAGCAGCGTCCCGGCCTGGAATACCGTGGGTGAGAAACACCAGACCCCCGATCTCTCTTTGATCATTCAGGAGACCGTGAATCGAGGCGGCTGGTCGAGTGGCAACGCACTAACCGTGATCGTGACCGGTACCTCCGGGAGCAGGAGAACCGCCGAATCCTATGATGGCGCTGACGGTCACGGCGACTTGACGCTGGCTCCGCTGCTGCATGTGGACTACACGCCGGCCAGCGGAGCGAACCTGGCGCTGAGCAAGTCAGATTCCCCCGACCCGGTGCTCGTGAACCAGACGCTTTCCTACAGTTTGGTCGTCGACAACCTGGGTCCGGATGACGCGACCGATGTCATCTTGGTCGACACGCTACCGGCCACGGTGGCCTTCCAATCGGTGATCACCAGTCAAGGAAGCTGCGTACACAGTGGTGAACCGTTGGGCGGCACCGTCACCTGCACGCTGGGGACAATTATCAGTGGCGCCAACGCGACGGTTGACATCATCGTCACCGCGCCGCCCAGCGCGGGGTCGATTACCAACAACGCCAGCGTTTCGACCAGCTCGAGCGATTCGAACGCCGCCAACGATAACGCGAGCGAGGACACGACCGTACAGAATCTGAACGTCAACCAAGTCTGCTACCTGGTGGCCGATGCCGGTGGTGGTGGTGGCGGCAACGACCTGCTCACGCGGATCGATACCGCGGATTTCAACCCGGTCACGAACGAGACCAACATCGGCATCGGTACCGGCACCAACGCGATCGAGGCGATCGCGTGGAACTCGGCGACCATGGTGCTCTATGGCGCCAACGCCAACCGACTCGGAATCCTGAGCACGATTACCGGTGTGTTCGCGCCGTTGCCGTCGCCGTTCGGGACCGGTAGTGGTACGTTCGGTAGTATCACGTTCACCGACGTCGATGGGCTCACCTACGATGCCACGACCGGCATCCTCTACGGCTCGGAGCGTCAATCCGGCGCGGATGTGCTGATTCAGATCGACATGACCACCGGCGCGCATGTACCGAACGCGTTTGGCGCCGGCATCGACTACGTGCCGATCATTCCGATCGCCGGTAACACCATCACCGACGACATCGCGGTCGACCCGACGACGGGAGTCATGTACGCCAGCACCAACAGTGGCGGCAGCACCGACCGGCTGATCATTATCAATAAGTTCACCGGGACGACCAGCAGCGTCGGTGTGATCACGGTCCCCGACATCGAGGGCCTCGGCACCGATGCGACGGGCCAGCTCTGGGGCACCAGCGGCACCCAGGGTATCCTCTACGAGCTCAACAAGGCCACTGGCGAGGGCACAAACGGCCGGCCGATCGACAACGGCTCCGACTACGAGTCGGTCGATTGTTTCGCCTTCTCGCCGACCGTGGTCGCCGATCTGGCAGTCACTAAAACGGTGGACGATCCGACGCCGCCGGAAGGCGACACCATCACCTACACAGTGACCGTCACCAACACGGGTCCAGGCATGGCCACCGTGGTCCAGCTCAGTGATGCCTTGCCTGCGGGCGTGACTTTTGTTTCAGCCACCGCCAGTCAGGGAACTTATGACAGCACGACCGGTGCATGGTTTGTGGGCGCCGTCAGCGCGGGGAGCAATGCGACGCTGAACATTCAAGCAAGCGTCGACACAGGGACCGCCGGCACGACCATCACCAACGTCGCGAGCGTGACTTTCTTGAGTCAGAACGATCCGAACTCCGCCAACGACACCGCCAGCGTCGACATCGTCCCCGTAGGCCGAGCCGACATACAAATCACAAAAATCGTATCCACACTTGAAGATCCGGTCAACGGAATGACTAATCCGATAGCGATTCCCGGCGCCACGATGTTGTACACAGTTGGGTTGACGAATTCCGGTAACGGTGACGCCGATACCGACAGCGTGATTATCACCGAGCCGATTCCCGCGAATACGGCGCTGCGCGTCATCGATTTCGACGGCACCAATCCCGGTCCGGTCGCCTATGCCAACGGCACACCGGCCAGCGGACTCACTTACACGTTCGTGGCCCTCGGTGATCCGGGCGACGACATTGAATTCTCCGATGACGGGGGTAGCACCTACACCTACATGCCGGTAGCGGATGGGAACGGTGTCGACACGGCCGTCACCCACATGCAGATCAAAATGAAAGGCGCTTTCCTCTTTTCAGTCTCGGGGGATCCAAATTTCGAGGTGTTGTTCAAGAACATTGTCCAGTAGCCGCTGCGCATCATAGGCTTGTTGTTTTTGTGGCCGTTTTCTCGGCGCCGCAGTAGACTGGTCCATGCCTGCTGAAATAAGCGGGCTATAAGTCAGGCAGACTCCTTACAAATAAAAAAGCCCCGCTCGGTGAGCGGGGCTTTTCAGAATCCGGAGGCCGTTCAGTTCGCCTCCATTTTCCTGTTTCTACACGAACACGAAACCCTACAGTTCGTAACGAATACGCGCGTACCAGAAACCACCATTAAATCCAAACGGTGTGAATTGGCTGTAGCGATTACCCACACCACTACGCGCCCCCTGGTTTTCGCCGGGGAAAGTGTCAAAGATATTCTGCGCACCGACGGTCACTGTCAGATTATCGTTGATAGACAAGGCCGCTTCGAGATCAACCAGCCACTCGCCGTCATAGACTGCGCCATCTTCCGAATCAAACCACTCGTCGTAGTAGCTCAGACGGGCGAGAACCCTGAAGTTGTCGGTAGCTTGATGGTTAGCCGTCAGGTTAGCGCGAAATCCTGGCAGACCTTCCTGCAACTCCTGAATACGGAGATCGTCCAGCGTATCCGGATTGTGCTTCGTGACCTCGGTGTCCGTCCAGTTGAACAACAGGGTCCAGTCGGTGCTTCCACCCAACATTTCGGCGGTGTAATTCGCGATGAGATCGATACCCTGGGTTGTGGTTTCGAAGTCATTGATGAAGAAGCGGAAATTCGCCAGATTAGCGGCGCTGGTCACACCTTCTGCGAGAAGGTCTATGACCTCTTGCGGCGTCAGTGCGAACAGCTTGGTTTGGCCTAAGCGGTCCTTCAACTCGATATTGAAGTAATCGATCGTGATGTCAACTTCGCCCAGCGTCAGAATTGCGCCCACGGAAAGGTTGATCGATTTTTCCGCCTCCAGCGGCCGACCGCCTCTGAGTTCCGCAACACGGGAACCCGGCGGAATATTGCCGTTGTTGACCAGATCCATCAGTACCAGGTCGAACTCGGTCGAGACGTTAAACGCATTCGACTGACCTGGTGTCGGCGCCCTGAACCCGCTGCTCGCGCTGGCGCGCCATGCCAATCGGTCGTTGATTCGGAAATTGGTCGCGACCTTGCCGTTGAAAGTCGTACCAAAGTCGTCGAAATCCTCGAAGCGAGTGGCGAAGCCGAGCGACCAGTCATCCGTCGGGCTTACCTCAAGATCAACATAAGCCGCGAAGTTGCTGCGACTCCAGTCGCCAGCCGCAATCGGGCTGAATCCCGGGAATCCGTTGGAAGCCGCACTAAAGCCCTGGTCCGCCAAGGGTCCGATCGACCAGGATTCCGTTTGTCCGAGACCAATTTCAAATTGCTCGTCACGATATTCGAGGCCGCCCGCGATATTGCCACCATCGCCAAACGCGTAGGACACATCGAAGTTCAAGTTAAACTCTTCCTGCCTGTAAAGACCGGGATCAAAACTCGTCGGTGTAGCCGGACCCAGGGAAGCGTTGACCGTGTTGTTGATAAAGAAATCGACTTCGTTCGTGCCGTAAGCAATGCTGGCGTCCCAAAGAAGCCCAGCAGAGGTTTCGCCGCGGATGCCACCGACGATTGAGAAATCCTGGACCTCGCCACCGAAACGCGGCGTAAACCCGCCGGGGAACATCTCCTGGAAGGAGAAACAGTTCGGGTCGGCGAGTATCAGGGCCAGATTGGCCTGCTGAGCCGGATCATCAATGATGCTGGTCACCGGATTGACGGCCACAGTCGGGCAGTTGGCTGCGCCTACAGCACCGCCAGCCGCCTGGAGCAGGTCGCCGATCAGCAGGAATCGCTCGTCGTTGGGACCAATAAAGCCGACGTTGACGGTTCCATCAGGATTCAGGTCGTCGAAAATATCGTTCGAGAACCCGAAAACAGCACCGCGGTTATTGGGGTTACGGAAAAAGAACCCGCCCTCGACCCGTTTCTCGGCATAGTTGCCATGGCCGTAAATCTCTTTGCCATTGCCGGCTTCCGTCGCAAAATTGACCATCACCTTCAATTCATCGTCGATGATCGGCGTACCCCAGATCTGCGCAGGATTGGCGACAAAGGTGTTGCCGGCCGCGATCAAAGCGGCTGCATCGTCACGTTGGAGACTGCGATCGGTCGGATCCGACTCGCCATATTCGACGCTAATGTTGACAAAACCTTCGTCACCCACCGGCAGGCCGATGTTGGCTGCGATCTGCATCGCGGTACCATCGCCTTCGTAGAACTCGCCATAGCGCACTTCAACGCTGCCACCTTCGCGGGCATCCTTCAGTATGAAGTTCAACACGCCGGCTATGGCGTCCGAACCGTACTGCGCCGAGGCGCCATCACGAAGCACTTCGACCTGCTTCAATGCGATCGAAGGAATCACCGAGATGTCCGGGCCTTGCGCACCATCGGCCACGCCATTGCCCAGCCAGGAAATGACGGCTGCACGATGACGGCGCTTGCCATTGATCAGGACCAGCGTTTGATCGGGTGCCATGCCACGCAGTTGCGCCGGCCGCACGACCGTCGCCGCATCACTGATCGGCTGCGCGTTGACGCTATAGGAAGGAACAACGTTGCGAATCAGATCGCTGAGATCGGTTCCGCCCTGGTTGATGAATTCGTCAGCAGTAATGACGTCTACCGGGACCATCGATTCGGTCACCGAGCGCGGCTGCCCGCGAGTACCGGTGGCGACAACTTCTTCAATTTCGCCGTACTCGTCAGCATCCGCATCGGCGTCCTGCGCCACCGCCTGTTGCGTAAAAGCTACAGACAGCGTTGCAATCCCCAATAGCATCGCTAATCGTTTATAAAAATCGGAGGTTTTCACACTATTTCCCCTTACTGTTAGTATATTTATACGCTGCGGTGCCTCGCGAGAACCCTGTGGCCCCCGCTTGGCGGTATCAGCGCTCATGCCGGCATCGTCTGTATCCGCGTATTTTTTCTCTATCGTTGCGAATACGCGACACCCGCCTGATATGCGCACTATCCAATGTCTGGGGCAGATAGTCAAGAAACGCGGGGCGAGGTAAATGAGCTTTTCCGGTGGTATTGGCGACGAGAGATCCGGGACTAGCGGGAAATTCAGAAGATTAATCAAATCGCGCTAAACATTACTTATATCTCAACA
>BFAU01000145.1 GCA_008975185.1 bacterium MnTg04
CGGTACAGAAAAGGTCCTTGTGCGCGATGGGAATGCCGTTCAGCGGACCGGTATCGCCGGCGGCCCGCGTTTGATCGGCTTTACGGGCTTGTTCGAGCGCCAGCTCGCCGGTCACCGTGACGAAAGCGTTCAGATGCGGACCCAGGCTTTCTACCCGGTCGAGCAAATGCGTGGTCAGCTCTACGCTGCTGAAGTCACCGGATCGTAATGACCTGGAGAGCTCGGAGATGGTCTTGTCGTGCATGGTTCACCAAAAGCCTGACAATTCAATAATGTGTGGCGTTTACTGGCCCAGGAGCCTATTCAAGCACCTTCGGTACGAGGTACAGGTCCTCTTCCACACTGGATGCATTCTGTTGAAACTTCTGGTGCTGGTCCGTTTCGGTCACTTCGTCCGCCCTGAGTCTTTGCGCCATATCCAGCGGGTGGGCCATCGGCAGCACATCGTCGGTGCTCGCCTGACTCAGTTGCTCGACAAAATCGATAATGCGCGACAAATCGTCCGCAAATGCAGTCACTTCTTCCTCTGCAATTTCCAGACGAGCGAGATGTGCGATGTTATGCATCTCGTTGCGACTCAGTGACATGCGCTTGTCTCCCAATGGCGACAGTATAGCCCTGTAAAGGCCGGGAATTAACGGAGAATCATAACACCTGTGCTTGCTCAATGTGCCACCCGTTGCTAGAGTAGCGCGTTGTTTTCAAGCCACTTTTCAGCGCGGATTTTTCACTCGAATGTTTAAAAATTTACGGGGATTTTTCTCTAACGATCTGTCCATCGACCTGGGCACCGCAAACACCCTGATTTATGTCCGCGGCCGCGGCATCGTTCTGAACGAGCCATGGGTGGTCGCCATCCGCGAAGAACCGGGTCGGGGCGGGAAAGTCCTGCAGGCGGTCGGCCAGGAAGCCAAGAACATGATCGGCAGGACGCCTGCCAATATCACGGCCATCCGGCCGCTGAAAGACGGTGTCATCGCAGACTTCACGGTGACCGAAAAAATGCTCCAGTACTTCATCAAGAAAGTACACGACGGAACCTTTTTTCGCCCCAGTCCGCGCGTCCTGATCTGCGTCCCCTATGGTTCGACCCAGGTCGAACGCCGTGCCATCCGCGAATCTGTCGAGGGCGCCGGCGCCCGCAAGGTATACCTGATCGAGGAACCCATGGCCGCCGCCATCGGCGCCGGCCTGCCGGTGCAGGAAGCGCGCGGCTCCATGGTGCTCGATGTTGGCGGCGGCACCTCCGAGGTCGCGGTTATCTCGCTGGGCGGTATCGTCTACGCCGCGTCGGTAAGAATCGGTGGCGACCGCTTCGACGACGCCATCATCGCCTATGTCCGCCGCAACTACGGCATTTTGATCGGCGAGGCGACTGCCGAGCGCATCAAGCACGAAGTCGGATCGGCCTACCCGGGCCAGGAAGTCAACGAAATATCGGTCAAGGGACGCAACCTGTCCGAAGGCGTGCCGCGCAGTTTCAACCTGAACAGCAATGAAATACTGGAGGCCCTTCAGGAACCGCTGCAGGGCATAGTCGGCGCGGTCAAGGCGGCGCTCGAACAGACCCCGCCCGAACTGGGCTCCGATGTTGCCGAGCGTGGCATTGTGCTGACCGGCGGTGGCTCGTTGCTGCGGGAGATCGACAAGCTGCTGACCGAGGAAACCGGCTTGCCGGTCGTCATCGCCGACGATCCGATGACTTGTGTTGCCAGAGGCGGTGGAATCATACTGGACATGGTTGACGAACATGGCCCGGGAGCCCTTGGCCTGGAATAGATCCGGCTGCTGGCCGGGTGATGAGGTGAGCACACGGCCTTGGCAGGATTGAAGCCGACAGATGTATTGCCCGGTCGCGGCCCGGCGCTGGGCACGCGGCTTTTTCTGCTGCTGGCCTGCTCCATACTGCTGATGGTCCTCGACAGCCGTGAGGACTATCTCCAGTACATCCATTCGAAACTCAATATCGTCGTGTACCCGATCCAGGCGGCGGTCGATCTGCCGTTTGCGCTTGCCGACTGGGCATCCACCAGCCTGGCCAGCCGGCGCCAGCTGCTGGCTGAAAACCGGGACCTGCGCCGCCAGCAGTTGCGCAGCGACGCCAGCGTTCAAAAAATGATCGCTATCGAAGCAGAAAACGCGCGGCTGCGGGCGCTGATGGATACTGCCGCCTTGATGACGGATCGCACCATGGTTACGGAAATCATGGCCATCGATTTGAATCCGTATCGCCGTCTGCTGACCATCAACAAAGGAAGCAGCGCGGGCGCCTATCGGGGGCAGGCGCTGGTCGACGCATTCGGAATCGTCGGCCAGATCAGCGACCTCGGCCCGCTGAGCTCGCAGGTTTTGCTGATCAGCGACCCCGAACACGCGGTGCCGGTGGAAATCAATCGCAACGGCCTGAGAACCATTGCGGTCGGAACCGGTGATGCGCAAATCCTCAACCTGCCTTTCCTCCCCAATAACGCCGACATCAGGCTCGGCGACCTGTTGGTGACATCGGGATTGGGCGGCGTGTTTCCAGCGGGTTATCCGGTTGCGGAAGTCAACCAGATAGAGGTTAACCCGAGCCAGCCGTTTGCCCATGTCGAGGCGGCGCCGGCGGCAGAGCTGGACAAGGTTCGCGAACTCTTGCTGATCTGGCCGGGCGACGTGCAAGACCAATGAAACCTGTCTACAGATTCGATGGCTTTATTTTTGCCAGCCTGATCGCCGGACTGATCCTGACGATCATGCCGCTACCCGATGCGATCAACGCCTGGCGCCCCGCCTGGCCCGCCATGCTGGTCCTGTACTGGACTTTGCACAAGCCTGAACGATTCGGCCTGCTCGGCGCATGGCTGGTCGGAATCGCCATGGACACGTTGACCGGCACGCTGCTCGGCCAGCACGCGCTGGCCTTGATGGTTATCGCGTTCATCAACCTCAAACTGCATCTGCGAATTCGCGTATTTCCGAAGGGGCAGCAGGCGCTGGCTATCCTGATGCTGGTCCTGGTTTACGAATTTCTGCTTTTCTGGGTCGATGGCGTCGCCGGATTTGCCACCAGCGGCATAGCCAGATGGCTGCCGGTCCTGTCCAGCGCCGCGTTGTGGCTTCCCGTTGCCGCCTTGCTGAAAGGGGCGATGGTCCTCGCCCGCCGGGCATAATCCATGCTGTATCGCGAACCGCTAAAAGACACCTGGGCCGAGCAACGGCTGTTCAATAACCGGATCGTCTGGGCGCTCGCCGGCCTGGTCTTGTTGACCGGCCTGCTGGCCAGCCGTTTTATCAACCTGCAGGTCGTCGAATATCAACGCTACGCCGACTTGTCTCACGGCAACCGAATCCGGATCCAGCCGCTGGCGCCGACCCGCGGCATCATCTTCGACCGCAACGGCGTCGTGATGGCGGAGAACCTGCCGGTCTACCAGATGGTGCTGATACCTGAGCAGGTATCCGATCTCGACGGAACCCTGGACCGGCTTGGCGAACTGAAGTTGATCGATGAGGAGCAAAGACAGCGCTTTTTCCAGCGCAAGCGCGGTAAAAGGAGCTTTGACGCCGTGCCATTGCGCTACCGGCTAAACGACGAGGAACTGGCAAGGCTTTCGGTCCACAGGCATGAACTGCCGGGCGTCGATATTCAGGCCGCGCTGGTTAGAAGTTACCCGCTGGGATCCAGCACCGTGCATGTGCTGGGCTATGTCGGCGCCCTTTCCGAGTCCGATTTGCGGACTGTCGAGGCGAGCCGTTATGCAGCTACCAGCCACATCGGAAAAATCGGTGTCGAGCACCAGTACGAAAACCAGTTGCACGGCGAACCGGGTAACCGGCAGTTGCTGGTCAACGCGCAAGGCCGGGAGATGGATGCCAAAGGCGGGGCCCGTGAGGAACTGTTACGCAATCGCAAGGATCCTGTGCCGGGCAGCGACCTGGTT
>BFAU01000146.1 GCA_008975185.1 bacterium MnTg04
CGTTGCCGGGAGCGGATGTGTTTATCGCGGCGGCGGCGGTCTCCGATTACCAGCCGGTCTCGTTCCAGACCAAGAAAATCAAAAAAGACGGGGATAGTATGTCGATTACATTAAAGGCCGCACCCGATATCCTGGCGGGTGTCACTGCGGGCAAGCAGCGGCCATTTTGTGTCGGCTTTGCCGCGGAAACCGACGATGTAGAGGCCAATGCGCTGGCCAAGATGAAAAACAAGGACCTGGACATGATATTCGCGAACCAGGTGGGTCCGGGGCTCGGCTTTGAGGTGCCGGTCAATTCCCTGACGGCGTACTGGCCGGGCGGTAAAAAGCATTTTGCCATCCAGGACAAACTTATACTGGCGCGCAAACTGGTGGATCTGATTGCTGGCCGCCTGGCCGGCCAAGCAAACTAGCGAAAAGGAAACCAGCCCGCATGAGTAAAATAAAGCTAAAAATCATGGATGCCAGGATCGGCGGCGAGTACCCGATACCGGAGCCGGCGACCGCAGGGTCTGCCGGCGTCGACCTGCGTGCCTGCCTGGACGAGCCTCTCTCGCTGGAGCCGGGTCAGACCGAGTTGATCCCGACCGGTATTGCGATACATTTGGACGATCCGGGTCTTGCGGCGGTGCTGCTGCCGCGGTCCGGGCTTGGCCACAAACACGGAATCGTTCTCGGCAATCTCACCGGTTTGATCGACTCGGATTACCAGGGGCAGATTTTTGTTTCGTGCTGGAATCGTGGGCTCAAGCCGTTCACGATAGAACCGGGGGAACGCATTGCGCAGATGGTCATACTGCCGATCGTTCACGCCGAATTCGAGGTGGTGGAAGAGTTCGTGGAGAGCGCACGCGGAGCCGAGGGTTTCGGCCATTCTGGCCGTCATTAGCCTGCAAATCACCATTTATCACGGCCCTGGCCGGTCCTCGAACGCCTGAGCGCGACCTTCACTCAACCGGTAGCTACCGCTATCGGTTTCGCTCCAGGTTCGCGCTCAATCGTCCAAGTCCTCGTCCAGGATCCGCGATCTCTGGCGATTCGCAGGCTAATGACGGCCCCATTAGCCCGCGGGTTTTTATTCGATTCCCTTCAGGTCCTTGAAGCGCTCGATATCCTTGTCGAACATGGCGACCATGCTGCCCTGCTCCTCACGCTTGGTCTGCAGGTTGGACTCGTACTGTACGACCGCCTCCAGGGTTTGCACCATCTCCATCGCCAGGTTTTCCGGCAGCGGCGGCAGGTCGGAGTCGAGGTCATAGGGGTAGTTGAATTTGCGGGCTTCTTCCTGCAGTCTCCTGAGCCTGGCGTTTAGCGTGCCAAGGTATTGTTCGGTGACCATGGACTGGGCTCGCAGCAATTCCAGGCGACGGTCGCGCAGCCGCTCGATTTCCTCGACAGAAAGATAAGTACTCAGCAATACGGAATCGCGGGCCTGCCGCTTCGATTTCTCCTTGGCGATGCGCTCCATTTCGATCCGGATGCGCGCCTGCACAGCGAGTTGCTCCGGCGTCCTGTAACCCTGGATCGTGTTGATGGTAACGCCCTGGCTATTGAGAACCTGCTGATCCTGCCTCGCGTACTCGGACGGTACCTTGTCGCCAAAATGGACGATGCCGTTGTCATCGACCCAGCGATAGGTATCGGCAGCCATTGCCGCCCCGGCCAGGACCAGGCACGCAAAAGCGGTCAAACTGAAAAATGCTCTACTTTTCATAGGGTTCGTATAACACAGTCCCGGCAGTCGCAAAGACCCCCAGTTCACAGTTTTGCCAAAAACGGATTCAGGCTCCGGCCTTGCTGCCGTACCGGTCCCGGTACCTGCTGACTGCGGCCAGTTCTGCCTTGTGACTATTGCCGCCCGCCAGCATGGCGATCAAGTCCGTCAGGCCGACAATTCGAATGACTTCCATCCCCAGTTCCTTTTCGACCTCTTGTACCGCCGATAATTCCCCCTGACCGCGTTCCTCGCGGTCCAGCGAAATGGCGACGCCCACTGCCTCGGCCCCCGCATTGCGAATGATTGCAACAGCTTCGCGTATAGCCGTTCCCGCAGTGATGACATCGTCCAGGATCAATACTCGTCCGGCTAGCGGCGCACCGACTATCATGCCGCCTTCGCCATGCTCCTTGGCTTCCTTTCGGTTATAGGCCCAGGCCGGGTCGCGATCGAACTTTTCCGCCAGCGCCGCCACGGTGACGGCGGCAAGCGGGATGCCCTTGTAAGCGGGGCCAAATAGCATATCAAACTGCAGGCCGGAATCGACGATGGATTGCGCGTAGCAACGGCCAAGCGCTGCCATTGCGCGACCGCTGCAAAGAAGGCCCGCGTTAAAAAAATACGGGCTGACCCGGCCCGATTTAAGTGTGAACTCCCCGAAACGCAACGCACCCATTTCCATAGCCAGGTCGAGAAATTCTTTTTGGTGGGCTTTCACGATCCTCCCGCTGCAGGTCGGACGACAGGCCGCTATGATACACGCTCCCATTTTACGGAGGACAGTTTTGGCAAGGCGATTTCGGGTGATCTCGATCAATGTCAACGGCATTCGGGCGGCGGCGCGCAAGGGCTTCTTCGACTGGATGGCGGCACAAAAACCGGATGTCGTATGCGTCCAGGAAATCAGGGCGCAGATCCACCAACTCGACGACCCGGTGTTTAGTCCGGCCGGTTATCATTGCGAGTATCTTGACGCGGAGAAAAAAGGCTACAGTGGCGTTGCGATTTACTCGCGGCGCAAGCCCGACAGAATTATCCGCGGGCTGGGCTGGCCGGAATTCGACCACGAGGCACGCTACCTGGAAACGCAGTTCGGCAAACTGAGTGTCGTGTCGCTTTATCTCCCCTCCGGTTCATCCAGCGAGGAACGTCAGGCAAAGAAATTCCGTTTCCTGGATTTACTGATGCCGCATCTCAAGAAGCTAAAAAGAAAGCGCCGCGAGTACATACTCTGCGGCGATTGGAATATCGCCCATCGCGAGATCGACCTCAAGAACTGGAAGGCGAACCAAAAGAATTCAGGTTTCCTGCCCGAGGAACGCGCCTGGATGGATCGATTATTTGCAGAGGGCTATGTCGATGCCTTTCGCGAAATCAACCCCGACGCGGAGCAATATACCTGGTGGTCGAATCGCGGGCGGGCCTGGGACAACAATGTCGGCTGGCGCATCGATTACCAGATCGTAACGCCGGGGCTGAAGGGCAAAGTCCGGGCTACAGAAATCTTGCGTGCCCGGCGTTTCTCGGATCACGCCCCGCTGACCATGGACTACGAGCTCGAGTTCTGAAATATTCGGGCTACGTCGCTAGGTCTGGTCCCAGTCGCTGCGGCTGGCCGCGTAATTCAACATGCCCTTGACCCACGGCAGCAAGAGATAGGCCGGGAAGGCGAGGAAAAAAGTCAGCAGGAAGTAGTCGGAATAACCCATGGCCTCGGCGCCGAACCCGCCAGCCCAACCGGCGACCGATCGGCTCAGGATGAAAACCGCCGACAGCAACGCGTACTCGGTGGCCGAGCGCCGCTTGTTCACGATCGCCATCAGGAAGGCGAGAAACGCGGCGGTGCCCAGCCCCTGGGTGAAGGATTCGATGCCGCTCGCCGCATACATGATTATCTGCTCGCTACCGCCTGGTACCGCATCCGTCCCCACCGGCAATATACCGGCGACCCAGGCATAGCCGAGGTTCGAAAACGCCTGGGCCAGACCCAGCGACCACAACGCATGGAAAATGCCGATCCGGTCCGTGATCCAGCCGCCGGTGAGCCCGCCGACCACTGACAGACCGATGCCTATGTTGACCGATACCAGGCCGATCTGGGCTGGCGTGAAACCTGCGTCGACCCAGAACGGTTTGATCATGAAACCCATCGAGGTATCCGCGAGCTTGAAAGTCAGGATAAAAAACAGCACCAGCAACATGCCGGGACGCTTCATCATGTCCAGCATCGCTCCAAACATTGGGCCCTGGCTCAGGTTGACCGCTGCGGCATCGTTCTTGTCCCTCAATACCTTGGCCAGCAAGTCGAGGATAATCAGCATGGCGGCGATGCCTGCGGCGACCAGCCAGAAGTCCTCGTAGGTTTCCGACCAGTCGGCTGTGCGGTTGGCCATCCACACCGTACCCAGCAAAAAAAGAACGACCGCGGAAAACGCGAACGGACTGGCGAGAATCGCCCGAACTTCTTCCTTCAGCGTCATGCCATCGGGCGGCGCGTAGTCTTTTTCCCTGGGCGCCTGCAGACAGGCAAAACCGGCAGCCACCAGCAGCAGCGCTGCGCCGGCATATACGCCGTTCCATCCCAGTTGCCCCTGCAACATCAGCAGGCCGCCCGTGCTAAGCAGACCCACGCGGTAAAATCCGATGCGCAAGCCGTTGGCGAATCCCATCTCGTCCTTGTTGAGCATTTCGATGGTATAGCCGTCGATCGCGATGTCATTGGTTGCCGAGAAAACCGTGAACAGCCCAACCGCGATCCAGACCCAGTCGCCGACACCTGCGGAGGATGCAAAAAACGCCATCTGCAACGCCATCAACGCATCCATGACGAACATCCAGCGCCGATGACGCCGGTAATGGGTGATCACCGGCGCCCACAAGAACTTCAGCGTCCAGGCCAGGCCCAGCAGGCTCAAGAACCCGATATCGGTCAGCGATGAACCCTCGCTGCGAAAATGCACCGGGAAAATTTCATAGAAAACGCCCGCCGGGAATCCCTGGGCAAAATACAGAATGCCCACCCAGAAAAATTTCGAGCGCAGCAGGGAAGGGGTCTGGGATGCGGTCATGGGCCAATGGTAAGGTATTGGCGACAGTCTGTGCAGGAGGGGGTTCGGCAAAAACCGTGAAACGCATCGGCAAACAGCAGGTAGCGCTGCTAACGGATATCGCCGACCCGGGCGCTCGCGAGTTCGAGTCAGGCAGTCGAGATGACAGCGTACCCGGGTTCGTGGTTCGAAAAAACGGCCGGGTATTCGCTTATGTGAATATCTGCCCGCACGCAGGCCGCTCGCTGAACTGGGGGCCTGACAGGTTTTTGACCAGGGATAATGGCCTGATCATGTGCGCCGGGCATGGCGCCTTGTTCGAGATCGATTCAGGGCTGTGCATCGCGGGCGCTTGCCTGGGCGCCAGACTGACCTCGCTGGAAGTGGAAGTTATCGATGGCAGGGTGTTGGTCGGACTACCGGCACCGGCCGAGACTAAAACATAGATTGCCGCCGCGCGTGTACGCGTATCTCAAGCGGTTCGGCTGGTATCAATCTGCGTGGTCAACGTAATCCATCGCCGTAAACCAGTCCTGGCTCTTTGCGCCGTCCTGGTCCTGCACCTTGTCTGCCGGGTCTATATCGAGCGAACCCGACCAGTCTTCAGGCGCTTCAGCTGACAAGAAAACTGAGCCATGCCAAGCATCGATATCCAGTTCTTCCACGGTTCCGTCAAAATGCTGAATTTCGATACTGCCGTCGTCGTCGTCGGTGGCCACTACCTCAAAAATCGGGCCACCCGGGCGACGATACCAGTTACCGATAATTGGATATACAGTCTTCATGACTGTTCGCCATTATCGCTCCAGCGACTGGCACCACGTTTTTCGCGGCGCCAGAACGCAGTTTGTGTTTCTACCCCGGGGTCTGCGATCGAGAATATTTACGCGCAAACCCCTCGCAAAGTAAATATACCCCGAGCAAGAGTTCGTGGAAACAAAATTCGGAATGGTGCAGGGCGTCATGCCTGAATGGCCGATCAAAATCCTGGTGGCGCTCGTGGTCCAGTACGTCGTGGACGGAATCCAGGCGATCTTTAAGTAACGGTCTCCGGTTTAAGGTAGCGCAAGTCCCAGACGTCGTGGCCGAGCCGCCGGCCGCGTGCCTCGAACTTGGTCATTGTGCGGCTGTCCAGCCGGTCGCTGAAGCAACCCGCTCCGGATTCGTTGATCAAGTCCGCGCAGCCATCCAGCGTCGCGAGCATATGTTCGGCATAGGGCTTCCAGTCGGTTGCCAGGTGGAAAAACGCCCCGGGCTGCAGTTTCTCGGCGACCATGCTGACGAAATCCGCTTGCACGATGCGGCGTTTGTGATGGCGTTTCTTTGGCCAGGGGTCGGGAAAAAACAAATTGACTCCAGCCAGGCTGTGATTCGGCACCTGGTCGCGCAACACTTCAACCGCATCGTGGCGGCTGATGCGGATATTATCGAGTTCGAGTTGGCGAATCGTAATCAGCAGGTGACCGACGCCCGGCGGATGCACCTCGATCCCGAGAAAATTCACTTCCCGCTGGTCGGCGGCCTGTTGCGCCAGGCTTTCACCGTTACCGAATCCGATTTCGACGACGACCGGCGCCGGGCGGCCAAAGAGCCGGGCAAAATCCAGCGGGTTCTCCTCATAGTCGACGCCAAAGGCCGGCCAAAGATCGGTTATTGCGCGTGACTGGGATTCGGTCATGCGGCCTATCCGCATTACGAAGCTGCGTATGGTTCGTTGGCGGTCTTTGGTCAATCGAGTTCCTGAAAAATGTTGCTGTCGACCGGGGATGACGCCGACCGATTACCGGGCAGCCCCCTGGTTTTTCCGATGCGATCGATCGGCATGATGTCGGATTTACGGCACCGTTATGGTGGCGGTACCCAGCGGATACAATGCCCCGAGCCGCTCGCTGCGATTGACAACATAACCCGAAGACAGCGGGTCGGCGTCATCGATCGAAATGTCGAACACCTTCGCACCGCTTGCCGTATCGACTTCAATGACCCGCGCGGACGAACGGCAAATCGCCAGGTTTTCACTGGGCACCCCGTTTTCCTCGCACAGGCCGCCAAAGGTTATCAGGGTGTTGCCCGATGGCAGGCGGTCGGCATCGCCGGCAAAGGATGAATACAGCGACTCGCCGCTTTGCGCGAGACCCCATTCCCAGACCTGGGAAATGAGCATCGTGTCCGTATCGATCGCGTACTCCACGGCGCGGCTGGAGTTTGCGTCCGCGCTCACGATTGGTTCGCCGGTGAAGGGGCTGGCGCGGCGGTTGCCGTTGTCGAACATGATCAGATTGTCGCCGGTGATTTCGACGGCATGCTGATGGTACGGCCAGGTGAAGACGCCGCCATCCGGTGTCAACAGAAATTGCTCAAAGCCCTGCCAGTTTGCGGGGTTGCCCAGGATCCAGTTCAGCGTACCGTCGGCACGAGAGAAATTTACCACGGCGTCCTGATGTTTCAGCGACACGATCAGGTTGTCTGCGATTACGTCATAGGCGACCGAATTGACATGGGCCCAGTCGGCTGCCGCCGGCAACCCCGAAGTGCCGTCATAGCCGATGCGCGTCGGCTTGAGCATATCGAGAAAATCCCAGCGGTTGAGAATATTGCCGTTGAGATCGATTTCGATGATCGGCTCGTCCAAAACGTTTACTGTCCCGGTCACCAGGGGGTCGTTCTCGTCCAGCGGAAAGTTATCGACGGTGCGCGACGCATCACGGATGCTGGTGAAGTACTGGGCAAAAAGGTTGTGTTTGACGACGTCGTCGTGGAATTCGGCCACATCGACCGGGACGCTGTTGCCGGTCGCGGGATGCGACTGCGCCGAATGCACCGAGTTAACGACCACGCCTCTTTCATTGATGAACCGGATCAGGCCGGACCCCTCATCGAGGGACAGGAAACTACCCGATGCAACGCGCTCGGTCTCCGACAGTGAACTGGTCTGGAAATACCAGACGACTTCCGCCGCGTCGTCCACGATGACGATGAACGCCGCGCTGCCATCCTTACGCCCGGTATCCATCAGCGTGAAACCAGGTTGCATCAGGGCAGGGTCACCCGACAGCAAACTGATTACCGGGAAGTTTGCCGGCAGCGGCGGGGTTGTAACTTGCAGTTGTGTCGTGGATTCGAGGGTGATGCCGTCAAGCGTGTGGGCGGTGACGATGACTGTATAAGTCCGGTCTTGGCGCATCCCGAGCACGGTCAGGACGTGGTCGCGTTGCTGTTGGCCGAATTCGATCGTATATGCATGGCCCTGGCCGTCGTCGAGCTCCGCCGTGATCGCGGTAAACAGGTTGGTGGAGATAGTCAGCTCCCATGCGTGCGCCAGCGTAGCAATAGGGCTTACCGCCGGTTCCACATTGATCAGCAACTCCGGCAGGGGCTGTTCCGTGTCGCCGCATGAGGCCAGCACAGAAGACAACAGCACGGTCGTCAGAATTTTCGCGAATTTGTCAGTCATTCAGATACCTTAGACAGCGGAAATCCATTTATTATCACCCTGGGCCGGCCGGAACACGGGCTCAATATCTCCTACGGGGGCCGGCGATGATACCCCTGTACAACCTGCTGTCGCCAGTTATTGGAGACAAATAGCCGGTTTTTAGCTTGCTGATCGGTTAACGATTACCGGCGTCCGTTGCTCGAATCTGCTCGAGCATCG
This sequence comes from bacterium MnTg04, assembly GCA_008975185.1. Lineage (GTDB taxonomy): Bacteria > Pseudomonadota > Gammaproteobacteria > Steroidobacterales > MnTg04 > MnTg04. The sequence continues at coordinate 8,420 of BFAU01000146.1, forward strand.
TCGAGTTATCATCCTTGATAGTTTGAATCGCTTGCTGGAATTCAGGGTCGCTGCGTATGGGGTCCCACGCGTAGTCTGTATAAATGGACCACAGCAGGCTCCGGTGGCCCCGCCCATACGCTTCATCTAGATTTCGTACAGCGCTTGCTGTATCGCCCATAGCCGCAGAGGCCATCGCCAGGTAAACGTAGGGAGCTGAGTGCTCCCATCCGCTATCGATCGAGAAATGAAGATCGCTGGTTACGTCATTCAGAAGCCGGTCGCGTTTTTCACTATCATCGGCGAAGTGGTAGAGAGCAGCCAGGTTGATCCGGGATTCGAAATTCCCGTAAATTTCACCGGTGACGCCGAAATGCTCCACCACCGGAATCATGACCGCGATCGCGTCGTCAAGCCGATCATCTTCCAGCATCATCTTGCTTTGCCATGCTTGAACAAAGAACGCCTCTCGAGTCGCCAGCATCCGCGCGGTGGCCTTGCGCCAACACGCTTTATCCTGCTCGATATAGCAAAACAACGCCCGTTCATCCGCGCCACGGTCTCTGGACAATTCCTCGACGCGCTGCAGGTAGACCTCAGCCGTTGCCAGGTCCCCCATGCTTATATAAATAGCGAATAAAATCTGCCAGGCATTGATGTGATCGGCCTCTTTCGATAGCAGCTCGTGCAGGCTTGCCACCGCATCGGGATAGTGGCCAATTTGCTGGTAGTGTAGCGCCATCGCGAAAACCAGCGACGTCCTGTCGGTCGAAAGCTCCAATCCGGCTTCCAGTACCGACAGCGCCTGATCATGACGTCCTATCGCGTCGTATTGCTCGGACAGCTTTATTCTGGTGTTGTCGTTGAGTGGATCGAGCTTGATCGCCAGTTCCATCAGTCCTGTGGCTTTCTGAAATTGACCGCGCGCAGCCATGACGGTGGCTTGATCGACAATGGTGTCCGCATTGCCTGGCTCGAGTTCCATTGCTTTTGCCAGTACGGGGATTGCAGCTACGAACAGGCCCTGATTCACCAGTGCGCGACTTAATGCAGCATTCGCACCGGGCGCTTCAGGATCCAGCTCAACCGCTTCCCGGGCTGCTTCAATCGCTTTTTGACCTATTTCTTCGGGTATCAGACCCGCATGATTTCTATGGATGACGTAGGCCTCGCTCAGCGTCGCATAGGCGTCGACGTAATCCGGATGAATTTCTATGAATGCCTGCAAATTATCGATTGTGGCGGCAATATCCTTCCCGCCGGCCAAGGCGTCCCGTAGTCTCAATAGCTCGTCATAAGTGGCGGGATCCTGTCCAGCCCTGCCATGAAGCCGGCCGAGAAATGTCAATTCCAGGGCATCGACTACAGACGCGGCGATATCGTCCTGAACCGCAAAAATGTCATCCAGGGTCCGGTCATAATTCTGTGACCACAGGTGAAAACCATCCTCCACATTTATGAGCTGCACAGTGATGCGAATCCTGTTGCCGGCGCGCTGCACACTGCCTTCGAGTACAGTCGCAACCCCCAACTGCTTACCAACCAGGCGCACATCCTCATTGGTCCCTTTGAATTTGAACGCCGACGTCCGGGCTGCAACTTGCAATTCCTCGATTTGCGCCAACATATGCAGCAAGGTTTCTGCAAGGCCGTCGGAAAAATACTCATTCTCCTGCATGCCGCTCAAATTAACGAACGGCAAAACGGCGATTGATTTAGCCGGCAGCCCTTGTTGATTCGCACTATTGTTCATTGCCGTTGCGGATGGTCCCGCCACGGGTTCGCGCTGCAACCGCGATTCATAAACGAAATAAATCAGCGCAACCGCCAGCAGAACGATAATGGCGAAATCGAACTTTCGACCGGATCGCTCAATAGTGGATTGAGAACGGTCTACATCCTTCTCAAGTTTCAGACCATCCGGTGTCATCTCGAATGCCCAGGCGAAAACGAGCGCAATGGGCAGGCCAAGCATCAGCACCAGCAGTATGGTCTTGATGACCCAGTCAGGTGAGGCAAAGTTTTCCAGCGCAAGATCGGCAACCTGCGCGATCAACCAGGCTACAATGATATAAGCCAATCCGACGCGAAAAACGTTGCGGCGCCTGAATTCTGAAAAAAGATTTCCCATGACGCGGCATTATAAAGGGTAAATCCGGTGATCGCCTCCCGACAGGTACCGTACGTTACGACATGGACAAAGCTCGTATCGGCGCCCGCTGCTGTGCTTGAACTATCCCGCGTATCGTTGGCGACCGGCTGAGCGCTGACGCTGCCCACCACGATTTTTCGGTGGGCCGGCTCTGAATTTCTTGCGCGAGCCGGTGCCCCGGCCGGCCGGCCTTTGAGTGCGGCCTTGCCGGATCGGTTCTGCCTTGATCCGCGGATCGGGTTCATAGCCGGGGATAACTTCTTTTGCAATCTTGTAATTCAGCAAGCGCTCGATATCGCCCAACAGCTTGTGCTCGTCGACGCAGACCAGCGATACGGCATGGCCTTCCTGACCGGCTCGTGCCGTGCGCCCGATTCGATGCACATAGTCCTCCGGGACGTTGGGCAATTCGTAGTTGACGACATGCGGCAGCCGATCGATATCGAGACCGCGCGCGGCGATATCGGTCGCAACCAGCACCCGAAAGACGCCGGCTTTGAAATCCGCGAGCGCGCGGGTCCGTGCGCCCTGCGACTTGTTGCCGTGGATCGCCACGGATTTGAGGCCGTCGCGTGACAACTGTTCGGCAAGGCGGTTGGCGCCGTGCTTGGTGCGCGTGAAAACGAGCACCTGTCGCCAGTTCTCCGCGCCGATGCGGTGCGACAAAAGCTCGCGTTTACGGCTGCGATCGACCGGGTGCACGATTTGGGTGACGAGTTCGACCGTCGTGTTGCGCTGCGCGACCTGGATTTCGGTCGGCGCGTTCAACAAGGCGGCTGCGAGCCGCCTGATCTCTTTCGAGAACGTCGCCGAGAACAGCAGGTTCTGACGCTCTTTCGGCAGCTCTTTGAGGATCTTTCGTATATCGCGGATGAAGCCCATATCGAGCATGCGATCAGCCTCATCGAGCACAAGAATCTCGACTTCGCCGAGATCGATCGTGCCGCGCTGCATGTGATCGAGCAGGCGGCCCGGCGTGGCGACTACGATGTCGGCACCCTTCCGCAACTTGAAAATTTGGGTATTGATGCTGACGCCGCCAAAGATCACGGTTGCCTTGAATGGCAGGTGGCGGCCGTAATCGCGCACACTCTCGCCGACTTGTGCGGCGAGCTCACGCGTTGGCGTGAGTATCAGGGCGCGCACGCACCGTTGGCTGGGTCGTGAATTCTGCAGCCGCTGCAACAGCGGCAAAGTGAAGCCGGCGGTCTTGCCGGTACCGGTCTGGGCGCCAGCCAGCACATCCCGGCCTTCGAGGATCAAGGGTATAGCCTGCTGCTGGATCGGGGTTGCCTCACGGTAACCCTTTTCATCGATCGC
>BFAU01000147.1 GCA_008975185.1 bacterium MnTg04
CTGCGATCGGCGGGCCGGTCCGGGCAAGCCCCGATCTTGCCGGGATACATTTTACCGGCAGCACGCCGACCTTCAGGCATTTATGGCGTACGGTCGGGGAGAACATCGAGCGCTATCACAGTTATCCGCGGCTGGTTGGAGAGACCGGCGGCAAGGATTTCGTATTCGCCCATCCCAGCGCCCACGTGCAATCGCTGGTGACCGCGCTGGTGCGCGGCGCCTTTGAGTACCAGGGCCAGAAATGCTCGGCGGCGAGCCGGGCGTTCATACCGGCCAGCCTCTGGGACGAAGTCATGGCTGGCATGCTGGAGCAGATGAGCCGGATCAAGATGGGATCGCCGCTGGAGTTCAGTAATTTCGTGTGTGCGGTTATCGACCAAAAAGCATACGACAAGATCGGCGGCTACATTGACCATGTAAAAAACAGCGATGATCACCGGATACTGGCCGGCGGCGAATGCGATGACAGCCAGGGCTATTTCATCAGCCCAACCCTGGTCGAAGCCGACAGCCCGCAGTCCAGGCTGATGTGCGAGGAAATCTTTGGGCCGATCCTGACCGTGTATCGTTATCCGGACCAGCGCATGGATGAAACGCTTGCAGAAGTGGAGAAAGCGAGCCCATACGCACTGACCGGCGCGATTTTTTGTCGCGACCGCGCCGAGATAACGCGAATGAGCATGGCGCTGCGCTCCGCCGCCGGTAATTTCTATATCAACGACAAACCGACCGGCGCCGTGGTCGGCCAGCAGCCATTCGGCGGCGGCCGCGCCAGCGGAACCAACGACAAGGCCGGCAGCATCTATAACCTGGTGCGCTGGATGTCGCCGCGCGTCATCAAGGAAACTTTCGCCCCGCCGCAGGATTTTCCCTATCCGCACATGGGTGAGGACTAAAACCCGGCCCGGGCCCGTGCCGGGTTTCGGTATTGGCGTTAACTTGCCGATGACGATGCCGGCGCTGAATTTTGTCGCCACGCCGGCGGCCGTCGTCGGCGAACCTCGCTTTGAAAAGAGCGACTGAAGAAGGAAACGCCGGTTGGGCGCGGCGGCGACGAATCGGCTTGAACCCGCTATGATATTGAGCCTGCGCCCACGGACCATACGAGGCAATCATGAGCAAGGGGTTTTTCCGGGCCGGCGTTACCGGGCTGGTCGCCGTCCTGGCGTTGACCGCCTGTGGTCAATCCGGCGACCAACAGGACCCGCCGCTGCAAGGCGCAACCGAACCGACCGGGGACAATGCCCGGCCTGGCCAGGACAGCCGGAAAAACTGGCTGGAAAAGCGCAAGGGGATCTACGCGCCGTTTACGCTGACGGCCGACCTCTCTGGCCTCAGCGACCGGCAAAAACGAATGCTGGTCAAGCTGATCCAGGCATCGGAGATCATGGACGGGGTGTATTGGGATCAGGCGCTGGGTGCGAAGGAACCCTTCTTGTCTGCGATCGTTGACCCGGACGCGCGCAAGTTCGCCGAATTGAACTATGGACCCTGGGACCGGCTGGCCAACGAAGCGCCATTCATCGAGGGGTATACCGCAAAACCGCCGGGCGCAAATCTTTACCCGGCAGACATGACGGCAGAGGAATTTGAAGCAACTGAGCTGCCTGGAAAAGACAGCCTCTATACGCTGCTCAGAAGAGACCCGCAGGGCGAACTCTACGTTGTGCCGTACAGCGCAGCCTACGCGGAACAATTAACGGCGGCGGCAGCGCTGCTGCGTGAAGCCGCCGCGCTGGCCGTTGACAGCCAGTTTTCCGAATACCTGACTGCCCGTGCAGCGGCGTTCCTCAGCAATGACTACTACGCCAGCGACATGTTGTGGATGGATATGAAAAACAACGCCATAGATGTTGTCATAGGGCCGATCGAGACCTACGAGGATCGTCTGTTTGGTTACAAGGCAGCCTTCGAATCCTACGTGCTGTTGAAAGACCTGTCCTGGTCCAGGCGGTTGAGCCGCTATGTCGGTTTTCTGCCGCAATTGCAACGCGATCTGCCGGTGGCGGACGAATACAAGGTCGAGACTCCCGGAACCGATTCGGACCTGAATGCCTATGATGTCCTGTATTACGCGGGGCGCAGTAATGCCGGTTCGAAGACGATCGCGATCAATCTGCCGAATGACGAGCGCGTGCAACTGGCGAAAGGTACCCGGCGTTTGCAACTGAAAAACGCGATGCAGGCGAAGTTCGACAAAATCATGCTGCCGATTGCGGGCGAACTGATCGTCGAGGAGCAGAGGACTCATGTGACCTTTGCTGCATTTTTTGCCAATACCATGTTTCATGAAGTGGCGCATGGGCTGGGCATAAAGAACACCATCGATCAGCGAGGCACGGTTCGTATCGCCCTCAAAGAGCTTGCCTCTGCCATGGAAGAAGGCAAGGCCGATGTACTGGGGGTTTATATGATTACCAGCCTGCACCAGCAGGGGGAACTGGACGGCGGTGCGTTGATGGATTACTACGTGACTTTTCTCGCCGGCATATTCCGTTCGGTCCGCTTTGGCGCGTCGAGCGCCCATGGTAAAGCGAACATGGTGCGCTTCAATTTTTTCCACGATATGGGAGCGTTCAGCCGCGACCCGGGCAGCGGTCAGTACCGGGTTGATTTCGAGCGTATGCAAGAAAGCATAGCGGCGTTGTCGGCGCTTATTCTGACTCTCCAGGGCGATGGCGATTACGCCGGCGCCAGCCGGTTGCTGGCGGACAAGGGGAATATCGGCGAGGAATTGCAGGCAGATCTCGACCGTCTGGCGGCGGCCGGGATTCCGGTCGATATTGATTTCGTCCAGGGCATCGAATTCCTGGGGCTGGACTGAGCAGACTCATGCGAGCCGCGGCCGGCAACCAGCGTATATGGCATGGCGGCAGGTTGGTCTTGCCGTTGCTGCTTTTGTTCTCGGTCGCTGCGACCGCGAACGCAGCAGAAAGCGACTGGATGGCCGACAAGGTGCTGGTTCTGAAGGCGCAGCGAAAACTGTTCCTGATCAAAGACGATCGCATTCTGAAAGCGATCGATATTCGTCTCGGCCTGGTCCCCGAAGGGGAAAAGGAAGCCGAAGGGGATTTCCGCACGCCGGAGGGTTCGTATTTGCTCGATCGCCGGAATCTGGACAGCGACTACTTTTTGTCCATCCACATCAGTTATCCCAATTCGCTGGACCTGTCGGCAGCGCGTGGGGCGGGGCTATCGCCCGGCGGAAACATCATGATTCATGGCCGGCCCAACGAATTGCAACATGAACGCGAGTATTATTCCGCTTGGGACTGGACCGATGGCTGCATCTCGGTAGCCAACACCGACATGGTGGATATCTGGATGATGACCGGCGTCGATACGCCGATCGAAATTCTGCCCTGACCCGTACCGCCTGTGGTTTCCGCCCGGCTGGCGGCGGTCATTTTCCTCGTTTCCGGACTATCATACAAGCCATGGCTTTTTCAATAAACCGTTGAAAATCAACGAGTTCAGTTGACGCTGATTGTGAACCAGTTCCTGTTTTGCGACCGGTGCGCCAATTACTGTAAGAGCCAGGGATTTACCAGGATGGTAGGTATGGCTCAGCACGACAGGAATCGCGACAGGAAACGGCCACCGGCAGTCAGCAGGCCCGCAAGGGCCGACGACGACGGCTGGGCTGCGTATCGCAACTGGCTGGGTCAGGTCGCCGGAACGCGTGGGCGTCGCGTGATGGCCGACAGTTCGATTTACACCTTGCAAGGATACAAAGACTGGGCCTACCGGGTGCGCAAGGATTGGGATCCGGATTCGACCGGCTAACCAGCAAGACGTCACACCACACCCACCGATGGCAGCGCGCTCGCCGGTCTGCTTTTTTCCCAGCTAAGTATCGACTTCCATTGTTCCAGGTCTTTGCGAACATTGTGCGGTTTCATTTCGTGAATTCCGATGCCTTGTTCGGCACAGCGAACATAGGCCTGCGAATCTCGCAATACGCCGACGATAGGAATCCGCAAATTCCTTAGAAATCGCATCAGCGCCTGGTAAATCAAGGTATTGCTTTTCACCCGGTTGGCCAGCACGCCAATGCGGCCGTCGCTGCGCCTGATGCGCGCGATCAGCAACAGGTTTGAAATCAGGGCGGTTGCCGCATGGATATCGATATCCGATGGCAGCACGGGGATCAGGATTGCCTGTGCGCCGCGGGTAATATCCGGTAGCGCCTGCGGATCGATCGCCGCCGGCGTGTCGACAACGACTCGTTGGGATTGCGGAGGTACGCGCATTTGCCAGCTCCGCGTAACCCGCATTTGATTTTCGTAGGCCGCTACACCGTGAATGACTGGAAGATCGGCAAAGCGTTTGTCGAGCCAGTGCATGCTCGAGCCCTGCCGGTCCATATCCATCAGCGTCGGCTCCATGCCCTGGGTTGAAAAATAGGCCGCCAGATTGGTGGCAATCGTGGTTTTTCCGGACCCCCCTTTGGGATTCAGCACGACGATCTTTTTCATGGCCCGACCATACGCCAGATTCGAGTTAGGCGACAGCGATTCTCTGCATTATGTATAGACGAGGCTGATCGATCTTGATTCTTTGTGAACTGCAACACAGCGAATGCCGCTGCGCTTTTCTAAAGTTGGCACCGGAAGCTGACAAATCGGAGCGAAACTGCAATGACCAAGGAGTCCGAGAACCGGCGGGATCAACAGCCGTCGAAAATGGACAGGAATAGCTGGGTTGCCAATGCGATCGCGGCGGCGACTCGTGCGCTCGAACGCGAGCATGGCAAGGGTCGCAACGGACTGGGTGTAGTTGATAGCCCGGACCGATCGCGATTCGTCTGAAGGCCCGTGAATCGGCAGCGCTGAAAAGCCTGGATGACAACGGGCCAAGGAGCAGACATGGAAGTGCTTATTCAATGCCTGGATGAAATCGAGGACCTGGTAGTCGGGTTCGCGCTATGGGCTGGTTCCTGGTCGAGGATGATGGCCGTCGGCGGCCTGGCGATCTACTTCGTGGGCGTGCTGTATCTTATGTTTGCTTGAGACACGGTCGCGGCCGGTGTGATCTGCGTCACATATTGCGAATCCACAAGCAGATATTATGTAGCCAGGTTTGAAAATAAAACGGTATGGATCGTGCGTAAACGGATCGACACAGGCAGGCACAGTTATCGCAGCGACCTGGTGGGCCAGGGATTCGCTGGCCCCGGCAAAAAAAAGCGACCGAAGGTCGATTCCGATGCGACGGAAAATGAGCCGGACGGAGAATCGGTGATAGACCAGATTTCGGGCGACCCCTACCTGGCGGATCTGATCAGGAAGCATCGGCAGGAATAAGACTCGCGCTTAGTTATGATTCGCGTCATCCGGGCGTTTGGTCAACGATCGAAGAAACGCCACAAGACCCATTTTATCGCCGAGGCGGGCCGCCGCGACCGGGCTAATGCTCTTCAGGGCCATCAGCGGCCGCACCGGCATGCTGTTAACCAGGATTTCAGGCTTGTTGGAGTGCAGCGCTTTTACTACGGCCTCCGCGACCTGCTCCGGCGTGCAACTGCCGAGGCTGCCGGGCGCATCGCGCCCCTTGCGCGCGAACATGCCCGCACCGGTGACAAAACCCGGGCAAATGGTGGTTACTTTTACGCCGGTACCTTGCAGCTCCATCCACAATGACAGTGACCATTCGGACAGTGCGGCCTTGGTGCCGGAATAGGCGCTGCCGAAGGGCATCGCCAGCCGGCCCGCTATCGATGCGATGCTGATGATATGCCCGTCACTTCTTGCCAGCATGGCCGGCAGCAAAATACGGGTCAGCAACAACGGCGCCATCACGTTGGTCAGCACCGTCGCCTGGATCTGATCCGGCGCCTGCCGTTGATAAGGGACCACTTCCTCCAGGCCGGCATTGTTGATCAGGATATCGATCCGGCCCAGCGCGCTTACAGCGTTATCGGCGAGATCTTTCAGTTCGCCCATCCGGGTCAGATCGGCTGTCGCCGTTTCGATTCGCACCGACTCGGAGCGGAGGTCTGCCGACAGGTCTCGCAGCCGGTCCGCTCGGCGGCCGCTTAGAACCAGGTTTATCCCGTTTGCCGCCAGCAACCTGGCGATATGGGGTCCGATGCCACCGGTCGCACCAGTCAACAACGCGTTTTTGCCGCTCGTTTGATTCATACTGGCTCCCGTTAACATGGTGGGTCGATGCCGGTGACAGTGTAGTATTTGTAGGCTTGGAGAGGGCAATGGTTGGCAAAAAAAATCCACATAAAAGCTCGGCTGAGGCGACGACGCCCGTCCCGAATGACTTGCAATATCGGGTAACCCGGGAGAAAGCGACCGAGGCGCCGTTTTCCGGGAAGCTGCTGTATAACAAAGCGGAGGGCACCTACGCTTGCATCGCCTGCGGGAACTCTCTTTTCAATTCGCAGACCAAGTATGACTCCGGGTCGGGTTGGCCGAGTTTCTGGTTGCCGCTGGCCGAGGGGAACGTTAAGACGAGTGCGGATAACAGCCATAATATGATGCGTATTGAAGTAAGCTGTGCGGACTGCGGTGCGCACCTCGGCCATGTCTTTGACGATGGCCCGCAACCCAGCGGCAAGCGATATTGTATAAACTCAGCCGCGTTGAACTTTGCACCCCGGGAAGAATCCTGATAGCCGGGTGCCCGGTAAAGGTATTGCCTGACCCCAATGATTTGCCCCCGGCAGAACTGGTTCGAAGAGGATTTGTCCGATATTTACCGGTGCGAATGCGCCGATCAGAAAGGAAAAACAATGATCCACAAGATTATATTGATGAGCTTCTTGCTGCTGGCCGCCTTTGGGTCGCCAATGGCTCAGCAAGACGATGCGGCAACGACCGCAAAACAAGCGCCGGCGCAGCCGGAACAGGAAACATCGACCGTTGCATCGAAGGAGGCTCGGATGGAGTTGGTGGAACTGGATAATGGCTTGAAATACCTGCTTCTCGCCGAAGGTGCGGGAGCAGCGATCGAGGCCGGACAAAACGCCATGGTGCATTACACCGGCTGGCTGTACGACCAATCCCTGGCCGAGGGGAAGGGGGAGAAATTCGACAGTTCCCGTGATCGTGGCCAGCCATTCAGTTTCCCGTTGGGGGCGGGCCGGGTCATTAAAGGATGGGACCTGGGTGTGGCAGGCATGATGGTTGGCGAGCGCCGCATGCTGATAATTCCCGCCGAGCTCGGCTACGGTAGCCGCGGCGCAGGTGGCGCCATTCCGCCGAACGCCGACCTGCTGTTCGATGTTGAATTACTCGGAATACGATGATGACGGGTCGCTGGCTCATGACTGCGCTGCTGATCGGGGGCTCATCCGCTGCGGCCGCCGATCCGGTTATTGTCGACGAAGAAGGGGTCGACGAAGAAGCGCCGCTACGAAACTACCAGGTGATTTCAGACCGGCTGGGTACCGCCGGCACCTTGTCTGCCGGCGCGGTAAGCTGGTTGGTGGCGGATGGCTACCGGATGATCATAGACCTGCGGGATGAATTCGACGAGTCAGAAGCGAATGCCGCACTGGCTGAGGACGCAATCTATGTCCACGTACCGGTCAGCTGGCCCGCACCATCGGCCGATGAACTCGAGTCGTTTCTTCTGGTGATGGCCGCCAACCCGGAGAAAAAAATCCTCGTGCACTGCTCTGCCAATTACCGCGCTTCGGCGATGACCTATCTGTACCGTGTCCTCGAACTTGATACGGACCCGGAAGAGGCGATGGCCGATGTCCGGGCGATCTGGGAGCCGAACATGACCTGGCTGAGTTTCATCGCGCGGTCAACGAGGGCCCGTTAAAAGATATACAGGCGTTGCAAGAATCCGGTTTGGGTCGCAAGGCGGTGTCGTGGTCAAAGCAGAGATTTATCGCAAGGAACTATAGGGAATTGGTCAAGGCATACAGAATATTCGGATCATCTCTGGCTGCGATCGTCGTGGTTTTTTTGCTGATGACGATAGGCCTCCGGATTTACGGACTGTTTGACGAACCTGAGGAGGACGGGCTGGTCGTGCACCCGGTCAGCTTGCTCGATGATTTTCAGCGTCAGGCGCTGGCCAGGGAACTCGGCGAGGATCGTCCGCCGCCGATGCCCGTGGCGGCGGACAGACTCGATTTGCCCGGTATCGACACGGATATCGGCAGGCACGGTTTTGTCGAGTTGGAAGTTTTGGTCGGTGTTGACGGCAGCGTCGGCACTGTTCGGGTTATCGACTCTTTCCCGCGAGGCGTTTATGAGGAACAGGCGATCCGGGAAGTTCGTCAGCGGCGGCTCGAGCCGCCGCCGCCAGGTACAGATACCGTGACCCGCGTGGAAATCGTCGAGTTCAGCGTGCCGGACGACGGCTCATAAGCCGGCGCCCACTGCCGCATGAGGGTTTTTCAACGGCCAGCCAGCCTGGGGTTGAGCGTGTAGATGCCGGTTA
>BFAU01000148.1 GCA_008975185.1 bacterium MnTg04
ATTTTCGCTGGTCTTTTTGTTGTTCGGTCGCAGCATCGCCAACCTGCTCACTACACTGCCGGACGTCCGCGCGGCAATCTATCTGTATCTGCCATGGATGATCGTGTCGCCGCTGCTGTCGGTCTGGAGTTTTCTTTACGATGGCGTCTATGTCGGCGGCACGCGTGCGCGAGAGATGCGCAACACCATGCTGTTCAGCGTTCTATTCGTTTACCTGCCGGCGTTTTATTTGCTGCAACCGCTGGGCAATCATGGATTGTGGCTGGCTTTCATGCTGTTCATGTGCGCCCGCGGTATTTCCATGCATTATCTGTATAAGCGCATCGACTGGTGCTAAAAAAAAGCCGGTGGGCGAACCCACCGGCAAAGACCCGCTGATTTTTTGGGATTGCCGGGCAGCAGGTAACCCGTGAGGATGCAAATATTCTTTAAAGCATGGCCAGCGCCGGCACCGGTTCCGCGGTGACCACCAACCTGAGCGGTCCACCCGGTACCTGCGCATCCAGTGGGTAACAAGTGACCAGGGTCAGCAACCGGTCTTCGGTCCACAGATTAAGCTCGGCTTCCGCGCTGTTTACGACCTGGATATCGGTGACCTGCAGCCAGAAACTGTCTTTGGTGGTTTCCAGCAGCAGCCGGTCGGTGACCGTGAGGTCACCCAGGAACGCGAAATGGGTGTCGCGATGACCGCCGATCACGCTGTTGCCCGCGCCGCCGGGACGCTGCGTACCATCCAAATGGCCCGGACCGAAGGCCAGCGTCCGCCCCGAGCCGCCGGCGAGGATGATCAGATCCACGCCGTGGTCAGGCGCCTGCAGACGTGCGACCGGCCAGGTATCCGCCCATGGCCACGGTTTGGCCTGGCGCTCACCCGCCAGCGTGCGTTGCCACGCTTGCTGCAAAAGGTGTTGCGCCAGCGCCGCCTTGGCGGGGATCCAGGCCGCGTTGAGCAGGCAGATGAGTGCGGCAACGATTAGCGACTTGCCGATCCAGCGGTTCATGCCATGACCCGCCGCTTGTCCAGCGTCAGCCAGGTGATCCCCAGCAGCAACAGTGCAAGACCGGCCCAGCGCCACAAGGCGGCCGGTGTCGCCGTATTCGGGAATCCCGGGCCAGCCAGGTTGCGCGGCCTGACATTGGCGATCTGCAGGCTGGCCAGCCGGTTGCCTGTCGGTCTGACCGGCGTGGCTTCGACCGCCAGCAGGCTCGTGTAGCGACTAATCAGGCCGTGCTCCAGTGCAACCGCAGTGATTTCAACCCTGGCCGCATCGCGATCCCCGCTGGCGATCGCCTGGTCCTGCAGCGATTCGATCTTGTGCCTGGCCCACAAGGCGGCGACGCCCGGCGCATCCTGTTTCAAGGGCACGGGCTTTTCCAACGCCCAGTAACCGGCGCCGCCATCGCCGCTGATCAGAACACGATCGGGCAACCGGCTGAGTCTTGCCGATACGACCATCGGCTCGCCGGCATACAGATCCGGAATTTTCTCCGGCCACTGCTCGACGGCGATGTCTGCCGGCCAGTGTACTTGCACATTTTTCAATGCCGGTTTTTCCAGTCGCGATAACAAGGCGGCCATTTTTTCGCCTACCTTGCTGACGTTGTTGATATAGGTGTGCGTACCGCGCCCAAAACGCGCAGCTTTTTTCATGAACCACGAATTGGGCGCCGGACCGATACCGACCGTGAACAAGCGGCTGTCGCCGAGTTCTTTTTCGATCTTGCCAAGCAACTGCGCTTCATTACCGACCGCGCCATCGGTGATAAACACGACCTGGCGCAGGTAACCGGGGTTGTCCTGTGCACCGAGAGCGAGCTCGAGCGCAGGCGCCATGTTGGTGCCGCCATCGGCTTTAAGTCTTTGCGTGTAGCGCCGGGCACGCGCCACGTTGTCGGGGTCGGCGGGTACCGCGGTCGGGAACAAGGCCTCGGTGTCCGTATTGAACTGGATCACATTGAACAAGTCGCCGGGCGCGAGAGATTGCAACGCCCTGTCGACTGCCGCCCTGGCCTGCTCGATAGATTCTCCATGCATCGAACCGGAGGTGTCGATAACGATAATCAGTTCCCGCGGCAGGGCCCGGACCTCGGCGACTGACGGCGGCAGAAACATCAGCAATGCATAGTGCTTCCCCTGCCACTGCTCGTTCAGCATCAGCAGGTCGGGCTGGGCACCGCTGGCCGGCCGCCAGCTCAATTCGAAATCACGATCCATCGCGGCATAGCCGCCATCGACGAGTACGCTGACTTCGCTGGCGCGGCGATCGATGGTCAGTATGTGCGAACTGCTGCTGATAGCCTGCGGCCAGCGATCGCCGAGCAAGCGAATTTCGATCTCGGCGGTCGATGCCAGCAGACCGCTGACATACGGTGTATCCAGACGATCCTCCTCGGTATCGAATACGAACGATATTGGACTCAAACTGACCGCCAAAGGCCCCGCCATAGCTACAGCGCTGGCGCCAGGGGTAAACCGCGGCATCACCGTCATCGGCAGGCGTATCGAATACTCGCCGTCGCGGTAATCGAGCGTTTCCAGATAAGAAAGCCGGATCGTAACTTCTTCACCGGGCCCGATGTTCGCCAGGGCCAGCGAGAAAAGGTTGGCGCGCTTCTGCTCGACGACACCGGCGCGCCGGCCCTCGCTTTTGGCCTGCCGATATTCCCGGCGTGCCGTTTGCTTTTCCTTGATCTGCCCTTCGATCGTGCGATCGCCGATGGTAATCAGCAACCGGTCCACCGCCGCGCCATCGGGCAGCGGGAACAGGTAGCACCCTTCGACCCACTCGTCGCTCGGGTTGATGAAGTGCTGCGTGACCTCGACTCTCGCCAGCGGCCCGCTGACCGTCGCCGTCATTTCGTGCGCTACGGCGGGCGCGATGAACGGGTTTTCCTGGCTGCCCAGCAGCAACGTACCGGCACCAGGATTGTTCAGATTCAGGGCGAGCCCGACATCCGGTTGCAGGAACAGGAGCAGACAAAGCGCCAGCCATCCCCAGCGCGCATCGTGGCGACGCAAATAAACCAGGCGAGCCCTGGAAAGCCGCTGCCCCGGATCAGGCTGGTAGCGCCGCAAGTGCCGGCGCCAGCGATTTTGACTTCCGCCTGCATACGGGAAGTTCGCTGTGGGCTGCGTGTTCCGTGACATTTCCTTTCCCCCTTTGCAACTGTGGATAATTGCAACAGGAGGAAACGCCAGGCAACTGACGCGTCGCTGTCAAAGCGATGATGAAAAGTGACAAAATGTGGCAGGGATCAGACCAGGATCTCTGTTAGGAACCGTGGTCCGCTCCTAATTTTCGACCGGTTGAAGTAGCACGTCGCCAATTTTCAAATGTTTGAAGCGCCGATCAATAAGTACGATTTCGCCATTCCTAATGGCATCACGCGCTACGCCATTGCCATATATCGATCGGGCATAATGGAGATCGCCTGCCAGCCAGCCTTTATCCGCGAGATAATAAAACTGTGAATACCCGATTCCGTATTCCGTCACCAAGAGCAACAGGTATTCACTCTGTCCATCGTCATCCAGATCTACCTTAAACATCACCGGGTCGCCCGAATACGCTACCGCATAGCTACTGTCAATAAAGCTCTTCAAGCTTTGCGGAACGTCGAACGGCTCTGGCCGATAAACCATCGCCGCCCACATTTCCTCGGCGCTGCGCACTCCTCTCCCCCGCGTTTTGTTTACGGGATTGTTGACCATTCTCAGGAGTTCAGGGTCAGAGTCGCCAATCTCCTGCTTTATCTCTTCAAGCGCCAGGTAACCTGGCCGCGCCAATTGGTTTTTCGCATACCAAAAATCGAAATCCTTGAGTTCGATTTCACCAGACTCGACGCGGTTTAACTGGCTGTTCACTGAAATCTTTCGAAAATCGAGAAGCGGGCTGTTCGCCAGCAGCATCAATGCCAGCACAACCAGGCCCATTCCCGTGTTGACACGCGCCAGGTCGGTCGTCCACTCGGCGCGCCGCCTGACGATACCCGTCACATATCCCGCGGCA
>BFAU01000149.1 GCA_008975185.1 bacterium MnTg04
CCGATCTGGCCAGGAGCTTCAAGATTGAGCCGGCGCTGATTGCTCTTACAGTGATCGCCATTGGAACCAGCCTGCCGGAACTCGCTACCGCGATGTTGGCGTCATACCGCCGGCAAGGCGATATAGCGATTGGCAACGCGGTTGGCTCCAACATATTCAATGTACTTGCCGTCGTCGGTATCAGCGCGCTGGTGGGGCCTTTGCGCATGGGTGCAATCAGATGGCCGGACCTCGCGGTCATGCTGGCGGTTTCTTTGGTCCTGATCCCGCTCGTTATTTCCAGGCGCCAGCTCGAGCGATCGGAAGGTGTGTTCCTGCTGGTGATCTATTTCCTCTATATGTTGGTGACGGTACAGAAGTCGGGTTTCTGACGGATCGGATGGAACAACGGATGCGAGGGAGAGATAGCAACTTTCAGGCAAGTCGAATGTCAATATGCAAGCGAGCCCGCATATTTCACCAAGGCGGTGGCCGCCGGGTGTACGAAATGGAAGGACCAAGTACTTTGAGGATTCGATGTATTGATGGCTGATTACAGATTGTACGCCGGCGTCCACCTATCGCGGCCCTGGCTGGTTCTCGGACGCCTGAGCCCTCACCCAGAATCCGCGATCCTTGGTGAATTATGCAAGCTAGCAACGAAAATCCGATATGAATAGGGCCCAAACAAAAAAACGCGTCACCAATTACAGCGCAACGATTTTCTTTTTTCTCATTCTGGTTTCTCCTGGCCGGGCATTTTCCGATGTTGCGGGAGGCTGGGTCGCGTTCAATGAAATGGACTACGACAAGGCGATTTCAGAGATCGACAAACTGGCAAGCGCCGGCGATCCCGCTGCATCTTACCTGCTTGGCCTGCTGCATGACCCGGCGTTCCACCGCCTTCCATCGGGCAAGTATTACCAGTCTTCGTACTTCGATGTCGCCAAGGCAGTGACACTTTACCGCCGGGCGGCCGATGCCGGCGATGGCCGTGCGATGCACAATCTGGCCGAACTTTACATCATGCTCGTCGATGAACGCTGGGCAAGGTACAAACCGAACGATATCGGCAACCTGGCCAGCGCAGCCTTGTCATTGCGGCGCAGGTCGACACCCCTGTTGCGGGTATTGGCCGACCAGGGGGATGCTGTCGCGGCTTATAAGCTTGCGGAAGCGAGGCGCGACGAACCGTTCTTTTTCGTTGCGATGGACAATGCGCGCGTCATGCTCGAGCTTGCCGCCTGGCAAGACGACCCGGCGAGCCAGTTGTATCTCGGCAGGACCTTCCTGTTACCGCGCGGAATGGCCACTCGCAGCGGCTATACCCTGGACCCACCGGAAGCCTTTGCCTGGTTTACGGTCTCGGCGAAAAGAGGAAATATGCACGCACGGGTCTACCAGATGGAGGCGGCGGAGATGATGCCGATTCGCGATCATGGCCGCGCCGAAGAACTGGCCCGGGCTTTACTGAAAACGCTGGCCGGAAAGGCCGCCGGGAATCGCGATTAAGGCGGGCGGTGAGCTGTCATGTCACCAGCGCATGGCTCAGCTTTCGTATCCCTGGATCTCTTCCTCGCTGTAAGCCACACCCAGTCCCAGCGCTATCCGGTTGACGAAATTGAAATAGGCGGTGACCAGCGTGATATCCAGGATATCGCGATCCGACAGGCCGAGATCGCGAAGTTTCCGCACATCGTCAGCGCTAACCCGGTGCGGGTCCGTCGTGAGTTTCCCGGCATGTCGCAAAATACCGGCAAGCCGGTCGTCCAGCGTGTCCAGTTCGTCCGCGCTGCGGATATTTGACAAAACCTGTTCGTCCTTTTCGTAGCGGGCGAGTGGTTCGTAGTGGTGATTTACACAGTAATCGCATTCGTTACTGGCCGAAACGACCACCGCAATAGCTTCACGCTCCTTTCGACTCAGACCCGACTTGGCGAACATCAGCTGCATGTACAAATCGACATGGATTTTCAGTGCGTCCGGGTTGAGGCTTTGCACTTTCAGGATATTCGCCAGTTTGCCACGACTTTTTAGCAACTCGTCATAAACCGCGCGCAGCTCGCCATCGGCATCCTGCTCTTCAATCTCGTTTATCCAGGCCACAACTGGTCTCCGCTGGCTAGTTGGTGAACAGGTCAAAAATATTTCCCAACATGCTGCTATCGGCCTTATAAAGATCGGTGTATTTGCAGTTATCGCAGGTGACGGTGGTGAATCGTGCACCCTGCACATCAAAAATCTTGCTCCAGAAGCCGCCGGCCGCTCGAATCTCGCCGGTGGAATAACTGCTGCGGCTGCATTTCGGGCAACGGTAGTTGGTCGCCATCGGGGTAGGTCTCGCCATTTCAAACTCCTCTGGGGAAAGGACTCGTCGCCGTGCGTGGTCCCTTCAGTCGCTTGCAAAGATTCTATCGTGGTCGCGAAAACTTTTGAATTCCAGCGCGTTGCCTGCCGGGTCACGAACGAAGAAGATACCTTGTTCGCCGGCTTGACCCTGGAATCGAATCCGTGGCTCTATCAGGAAAGAAAGCCCGGAGCGGCGAATGCGCTCCGCCATTTCCTCCCATTCCGGCCACGGCAAGATCAGGCCGAAGTGGGGTACCGGTACCCGGTCGCCATCGACCTGGTTGCTCGCTTCGGCCTTCATCGATTTCGCCAGGTGCGCGGTGATCTGATGGCCGTGCAGGTTAAAATCCATCCACCGGGTATCGGTGCGTCCGAGGGAGCAACCCAGGACGCCCGCGTAAAAGGATTCGGCCTGTTCTAAATCGTCGACGGTAAAGGCCAGGTGGAAAGGAGTCAGCTCAGCCATCTGCAGACTCTCCGAGCCAGTCGCGCGGCCTCAGGTAATT
Source organism: bacterium MnTg04 (assembly GCA_008975185.1). Lineage (GTDB taxonomy): Bacteria > Pseudomonadota > Gammaproteobacteria > Steroidobacterales > MnTg04 > MnTg04. The sequence continues at coordinate 2,835 of BFAU01000149.1, forward strand.
CTCATACAAATCGAGTTCGGCGCTGCCCGGATCCGGTTTCCAGTCATAGGCCCAGCGCACCAGCGGCGGTAACGACATCAGGATGGATTCGGTACGGCCGCCGGACTGCAAGCCAAACAAAGTGCCGCGGTCATAAACCAGGTTGAATTCCACGTAACGGCCCCGGCGGTAGAGCTGGAATTGGCGCTCACGTTCACCGTACTCATGATTTTTGCGTCGTTCGACGATCGGCGCATAGGCCTGAAGATAGCTGTCGCCGACACTGCGCAGAAAAGCGAAACTGGTGTCGAAATCCCATTCGTTCAAATCGTCGAAAAACAAGCCACCCGCGCCGCGCGTCTCGTCGCGGTGCGGCAGATAAAAATACTCGTCGCACCATTTCTTGAAGCGCGGATAGACCTCTTCGCCAAACGGGTCGCAAGCGGCTTTGGCCTGCCGGTGCCATCGAACGACATCTTCATGGTCCGGGTAATACGGGGTCAGATCGAATCCGCCGCCAAACCACCAGACGATTTTTCCATCCGGTTGCGCAGCCTGGAAGTAACGGACATTGGCATGGCTGGTGGGCACATAAGGGTTCTTCGGGTGTATAACAAGGGAGACGCCGGTGGCCTGGAAACTGGCGCCTGCCAGCTCCGGCCGTTGCGCCGTCGCCGATTTGGGGAGGCCATCGCCGGTGACATGAGAAAAATTGACGCCGGCTTGCTCGAACACCTTGCCATTTTGCATGACGCGGGTCACGCCGCCACCGCCATGCCCGTCTCTCTCCCAGCGATCCTCGGCAAAATGCGATTCGCCATCCAGCTTCTCCAGCCCGGCACAGATATCGTCCTGCAAGGACCTCAGGTAGTCGATTACTGTATCGATGTCGCTATTCATTTTTTTGGTCCCGCGCGCAGCAATTTTCCGGTACCAGCATCGCGCAATTCCGTTGGTCCGCCAAGTCCGCCGGTCTCGCCCGGCGTGATCATGTCAACCAGGCCGCCGAACATTCGCTGCACCGCCAGCCGGCTCGATGCCGGCGGCCGGCCGGAAATATTGGCGCTGGTGGATACCAGGGCTGAATCAGCCGCCTCGCACAGGGCCCGTACTATCGGGTGCCGGCTGATGCGGACGGCAATGGTATCGCGGTCGCCGGTGATCCACCGAGGCGCCTCCGCACTGGCGGCAACGACCCAGGTCACCGGCGATTTTTCCCGCGCAAGAAGCCGGGCCAGGGGCTTATCGCCAAGCTCGCCGATATACGGCAGAAGTTGATCGATGGACGAGGCCACGAGGATGAAACCGAGGTTTGAATTCCGGTTTTTCATCTCCAGTATGCGCTGGACGGCGACGGCGTTTCCCGGCAGGCAACCGAGGCCAAAGACGCCTTCGGTCGGGTAGGCAATCACTCCGCCTTCTGCAAGCACCCCGGTTGCCCGGCGCAAGGAGTGCCGGCTAATCATCGCCCTGGTCTGTGGCCGTTTTCTTTTTGGCTGCTTTTCGTTTCGCGGCCTTCTTCTTTTTCTTCTTCTTCTTTTTGGGTTTCTTTTTCGCCGGAGTTTTTTCCTCGCCGGTTTTCTTGGCCGCGCCTTTTTTGCGTGCGCCCCTGGCTGGCGCTTCGGCCAGCAGAGCCTGACATTCTCCCAGCGTCAGTGCCTTCGGGTCCCGGTCTTTGGGGACCCGCGCATTTTTTGTCTTGTCGGTGATATACGGACCCCACCGGCCGTTCAGAATCTGGATTCCATGATCCGGAAAATCCTGGATCAGCCTGTTGGCATCGTATTCTTTCTTGTCCCGAACCAGTTCCAGCGCACGCTCGTGCTCGATCGTGTAAGGGTCGTCGTCCTTCTTGAGGGAGACGAATTTGCCGCCATAACGAACATAAGGACCGAAGCGGCCGATACTGACCGACATGGGTTCCCCCTCCGGTGTTTCACCGAGGTCGCGCGGTAACTTGAAAAGCTCCAGCGCATCTTCCAGGCCAATGGTGTCCAGGCTTTGTTCTTTGCGAAGACCGGCGAACTTCGGTTTGTCTTCTTCCTCGCGGGTACCGATTTGCGCGAACGGCCCGTACCTGCCCATGCGAACGCTGACCTCGCGACCGCTTTTCGGGTCGGTCCCGAGTACCCGTTTTTTAAGCGCGTCGGCCCGGCTTACCGACTCCTCTTTTTCGGCGATCCGCTTCTTGAACGGAGCCCAGAAACTCTCCAGCAACGGCACCCACTGTTTCTCGCCCCGGGAAATAGCATCGAGATCGTCTTCCATGTTGGCGGTGAAGTCATAGTCGACATACTGCTCGAAATGGGCGGTCAAGAAGTCGCTGACGATTTTCCCGATGTCGGTCGGGAAAAACCGGCGGCGATCGATTTCCACATACTCTCGGCGTTGCAGCGTGGAGATAATGCTGGCGTAAGTCGAAGGACGGCCAATGCCATACTCTTCCAATTCCTTGACCAGGCTGGCCTCGCTATAGCGTGGCTTTGGCTCCGTGAAATGCTGGTCGCGGATTATTTCCAGCAATTTCACCACATCGCCTTCGGCCAGCGGCGGCAACAACCGGTCTTGCTCATCCACGGAGTTTTCCCGGCCTTCATGGTAGACCGCTAAAAAACCCGGCTGCACTAGCACCGAGCCATTGGCCCTGAAGCGGCCGACCGGGCTGGCGCTGTTTCCCGCCACCAGGTCGACGGCCAGCGTGTCGTAAACCGCGTGCACCATCTGACACGCCAACGTACGCTGCCAGATGAGGCGATAAAGTTTTAGCTGATCATCCTCGACTTTTCCCGCAAGGTGTTCCGGCAAAACCTCCGGGTTGGCCGGCCGTATCGCTTCGTGCGCTTCCTGGGCATTTTTCGATTTGGTCTTGTACAGGCGTACCTGGCCGGGCACCTGGTCCTTGCCATATTTCTCAGAAATGACCGCTCGCAACCCCTCGATCGCCTCGCTGGCGAGATTGACCGAGTCTGTACGCATATAGGTGATCAGGCCAACCTGCCCATCGCCTATATCCAGTCCCTCGTACAGCTTTTGTGCCGCGCGCATGGTCCGTTGCGCACCAAAACCGAGTTTTCGTGAGGCATCCTGTTGCAGCGTCGAGGTGGTGAACGGCGGCGCCGGGTTTCGTTTGCGCTGTTTCCTGTCCACCTGGAGCACGCTGAGCCGGCCATCGGCCGCAGCTGTCAACGCGGCCTCGACTGCGCCGGCCTGCTGCTGGCCGGTTATGCTGAACTGCTCAATTTTTTCACCGTTGTACTCGGTGAGCCTGGCAGTGAAATCCTGCTGCTCCTTGCTCAGCGATGCTGCGACAGTCCAGTATTCGCGTGGGTTGAACGCATCGATCTCTTTTTCGCGTTCGACGATTAATCTAAGCGCCGGACTTTGTACGCGACCGGCAGACAACTTCGGACGGATTTTTTTCCACAACAACGGCGACAGGTTAAAGCCGACCAGGTGGTCCAGCGCCCGGCGGGCTTGCTGCGCGTTAATCAGGTTGAAATCCAGTTCGCGCGGGTTCTCGATCGCCTCGCGCACCGCGTTTTTTGTAATCTCGTGGAAAACGACGCGATAAACAGGCTTGCCGTTCAGCGCATTGCGTTCCTTGAGCAATTCATAAAGATGCCAGGAGATCGCTTCTCCCTCGCGATCGGGATCGGTCGCCAGGTAGAGCGCATCGGCTTTTTTCAACGCCTTGGCAATCGCATCGACATGCTTCTTGTTCCGGTCGATGATCTGATAGGACATGCTGAATCCTTCAGCTGGATCAACCGCACCGTCTTTCGATATTAAATCGCGAATATGGCCGTAAGTGGCCAGCACCTTGAAGTCCTTGCCGAGGTACTTCTCGATGGTCTTTTCCTTGGCCGGCGATTCTACGATGATCAGGTATTTACTCATTGCTTTTTCTTCGACGCCTGGTGTATGACCTTTGCTAACGCTCCGCGAACGCCTGGTAGGGACTCGCCGCGGATTGTAGCCATTTTCGGGGGAATAAAAAAAGATACCGCGATCAATCCGCGGCATATGCTGGTACGGCAGCCGGGCACTGAGTCAATGCAGGGCGCAGGTGGCCTCGTCGAAAACCAGGTCTTCCATGCGCGCATAGGCGGACTCCTGGCCCGGCTGGCTGAACAACACCATCAGAACCACCCACTTTATCTGCTCGACATCGATATCGGGGTTGCCCAACGCCATTAGCCGATCGATCACCAGCTCACGCTGGCTTGTGGAAAGAATCTCCAGCTGTTCCAGGTAGAGCAAGAAGCCACGACAGCTTGAATCCAGCCGGGTCAACTCCACAGAGTCGAAAATACGGGTCGCGCGCTCGGTGAGGGCACTTTTTGCCGCGGCTTCCTGGCCACTGGTCAGACCATCCAGCCACTCCAGCGCCCGGTCAATCTCCAGGTCGCCAAAACCGGCTTGCTCCAGTTCGTCACGCATCTCGTTGCGGTCAGGTTCTTCTTCAATGTCGTAGTCCATGTAGGTCTCGAATAGGTACATCAGCACATCGAGCACGTTTTCTCTCATTCCCAAAATCCTTTAGCGCCTCGTCGTCTTGCAGTAACGCCCACCGGGCGCCGTTTGTACGAGGCCCTGAAGCTCCAGTATCAGAAGCATGGAGGAAACCTCACGTGCCGTCAATCCGCTCCTTTCCGCCAGCGTATCGATGGGCAGGGTCTCTTCGCCAAGCGAAATCAGCAGTTGCTGGTGACTTCGATCCTGGTCCGCCGCCGGTGTCGCCGGTTCCCGCGGCTCGTCCTGCTGCGCTGATTCGGCCAGTACGCCGACCATCGCGCCAAGCTCCTCGAATATGTCGGCTGCCGATTCGACCAGCTTCGCCCCCTGGCGAATCAGGTGATGGCAGCCTCGCGACTGCGGGCTGTGTATGGAGCCCGGAACCGAGAAGACTTCACGGCCCTGCTCCGCGGCGTGTCTGGCCGTAATCAGCGAGCCGCTGGCCCTGGCCGCCTCGACGACCAGCGTGCCCACTGACAACCCGCTGACGATTCGGTTTCGTTGCGGAAAGTTTTTCCGGGAGGGAGGCGTCCCCGGTGGAAACTCGCTGACCAGTGCGCCGCCTTCGATGATCGATTCCGCCAGCGATTCCTGTCCCGTCGGGTAAACCCGGTCAAGACCGCAACCACAGACCGCGATGGTGACGCCACCGGCATCCAGCGCGCCGCGGTGGCTCGCGCTGTCTATACCCAGCGCCAGCCCGGAGGTAATCGCGAGACCGCTGACCGATAAATGGCGGGCGAACATTCTCGCCGTATCCAGGCCGGCCGGTGTCGGATTGCGGCTGCCTACCATGGCCAGCTGGGGCAACCCCAGGCAGTCCTGGTTGCCACGGACGAACAGCAGCATCGGTGGGTCGGGGATGGTCTTCAGCAGCGCAGGATAGGCCTCGTCGTCGAGAGCCAGAAAATGATTTCGATCGCGGCCAAGCCACTCGAGGCTGCGTTCCAGCAGGTCGCTATCGGGTTTGCGCATCGCGCGGCGCGATTCAGCCGATACGCCCAGCGCTTGCAGATCCTGATTGCCGGCTGAGAAAACCTTGTCGATACTACCGAAGTGCTGGAGGAGTCCGGCAGCGCTTCTGGCGCCAATGCCTGGCGCCTGGAGCAGCGTCAGCCACAGGCCGGGGTCGGACATAGAGGTCTCCCGCGCAGGCTCCCAATGGACGAAAGCGGGAAATACCGCCGCGTATCAGGGGTTGCGAACCAGGTCGTGCTTCCTGATTTCGCTGGTTGCCTCGACGATCAGCGCATAACTGATGCGATCATAGGTCTTGAAAACCATCATCGTGCCGGCTGGCTCATCGGGCAAGGTGACTTTCTCGTCGAATATACCGCCTTCGAAGCGGTCACGAATCGTATCGCCCTTGCGAAGAATGGTTAGCAGATTGCCTTCCTCGATGCCGTGTCTGGCGCCGCGATTGATCACCACGACCTGGTTGCTGCCGGTCACGCTGATTGCATCCAGTATGCTGATGATGCTGCCGTCAATTCGTTGAGCTGGTGCGCTCGGAAAGAAATTCAACGGCAGCGTCTGGTCGTCGCGCAATAAACGGTTTCCGTTTAACACTTCTCGCGTAGTCGTGACCAGGATCAGACTCGCCGGATCGCCGGTGCGCGTTGTGCGGGCCTCTCCCGCATACACACCGTCATAGCCAATCAAGGCATTGTCGTCGGGATCGCGTAATTCGTTGCCGATCTGGATTACATTGAACACTTCGCCGATCTCGGGTGGGACACTGAAGCCCCTGGCATAGATCGTATTGCCGGAGCCGCTGATCAGATGCTTGTCTTTCGACGACAGAATGTATGGCATCTTTTTTACCTGGCCGGGCGCCAATACCGAAGGCTTGGAAAGGAAGGCCTTGATGGCGGCATACGGGATGGAGGTAATTGCCTCGTCCAGGTCTTCGTAGCGGATCCGGGGCGAAACGCGTATCGCGTCGCCGCGCTCCACTCCCCGCGTGATCGCAATTCTTGGCCGCCCGTCGACCCAGATCAGGTTCAGGATGTCGCCCGGGTAGATCAGATGCGGATTTTCTATTTGTTCGTTGACGAACCAGATTTCCGGCCAGAACCATGGGTCTTCCAGGAACATCGTCGAAATGTCCCACAAGGTGTCGCCCTTTTGCACGACATACTGGTCCGGGTGGTTCGATGTCAGCCGAACCGGAACGGAATCGTGCGCAGTGCTTGCGACCTGGCCATAGGGCCTGGGCGCAGGCTGCGACTGCGCCACCTGGAACGGTTGGGGAGATTGGGCCGTACTCGCCTGCGCGGCCGGCATGGGTTTGCCGGCACAGCCAGCCAATAGCGGCAGACTACCGGAGATCAAGACCAGGGAGATTTGCTGGGCGATACGCATGGGCCGGGACATATCCATTCATCCTTTTGCTAGTTGGTGCCGGTTGCGGTAATTGGGCTGTTATAATCGCTATACGCCCATGACGCAACAAACTACGTCACGCTTGACCCATCCATCCATGGTGGTTCTGTCGCGGACACAGCTGTCGTGCATTACCGACATCAATTTCAATATTGTCATGCAGTTAGCCGCATTATATACGAAAATACAAGATTAATTGGTTGAATATCGATGGCGAAACTGACAATTCTCGAGTTCCCGGACCCGCGGCTGCGGCGCAAAGCCGTTGCGGTCGAGTCGGTTGACGAAAAAATCAAGACGCTGGTCGACGATCTGCTGGAGACCATGTATGACGCTCCCGGCATAGGCCTGGCCGCCACCCAGGTCGATGTGCACATGCGGGTACTGGTCACCGATTTATCTGAAGACAAATCGGCGCCGCTGGTCCTGATCAACCCTGAAATCCTGTCTCGCGACGGCGTTGAAGTCACCGAAGAAGGTTGTCTGTCAGTTCCCGGTGTTTATGAAAAAGTGGAACGGGCGGAGCACATCACGGTCAAGGCGTTGGACCGTGATGGCAATAGCGTTGAGATGGAAGCCCATGGCCTGCTTGCCGTATGCATTCAGCACGAGTGCGACCATCTGGATGGCAAATTGTTCGTCGATTACCTGTCCGAACTCAAGCGCCAGAGAATAAGAACACGCCTGCAAAAGGCCCGTCGCCTGGACCAGGATCAGCCGCATAAGGCGCCGGCGATCTGACCACCGCGACAGGCTCTTGAAAGGTATCCGATCGTGCGCATCATTTTTGCAGGAACTCCCGATTTTTCCTTGCCGGCCCTGGAATCCCTGCTCGCAGACAGCGATCGTTCGGCGATGGAGATCGTTGCCGTGTATACCCAGCCGGATCGGCCGGCCGGCCGCGGGCGCCGGACGAGCACCAGCCCGGTCAAGAAAGCCGCGACCGCTGCGGGGCTAAGAATCGAGCAACCGCAAACGCTCAAATCACCCGCCGTGCAAAAAACGTTGCTTGGCCTCGGGCCCGATCTGATCGTCGTGGTCGCCTATGGCCTGTTGTTGCCAAAAGCCGTGCTCGAGCTGCCGACCCTCGCCTGCGTCAACGTCCACGCCTCTTTGCTGCCTCGCTGGCGAGGAGCCGCGCCGATTCAAAGGGCAATTCTTGCAGGCGATGAACGCAGCGGCGTCAGCATCATGAAAATGAGCGAAGGCCTGGACGAGGGGCCGCTGTATCTAAGCCGCGAGCTGGCCGTTCGGCCGGATGAGACGGGCGCCAGCTTGCATCAGCGGCTTGCCGAGTTGGGGGCGACGGCCCTGATGGCGGCGTTGCCGAGTATCGTCGACGGCACAGCCCAAGCGCAGCCCCAGGATGAGGCGCAGGCTTGCTACGCAGCCAAGGTATCCAAAGGCGATGCCCGCCTGGACTTCAGTCTTGGCGCCGGGCAGTTGGAGCGCATGGTCAGGGCTTTCAACGCATGGCCGATCGCATGGTGCCGGTGGCGCCGGGGTGCCGCGGAGCCGGAACAAACCTTGCGAATCTGGCAGGCGAAAGCCGATCTGCCGGCCGCTTCCGGCTCGCCGCCGGGGACGGTTGTTTCCGCGGGCAAAGACGGCGTCAGGATAGCGACCGTCGCTGGTGACCTGGTCGCCGAGCGCCTGCAGTTGCCGGGCCGCAAACCCCAGGCTGCGGCCGACTTCTGTAATGCCTGCGATCTCAGTGGCGTGCAACTGTACTAGCCCGATGGTATTGGTTTGAGTGAATCGTCGAGGATCCGCGCAGCCGCTGCCAGGACGCTGTCCGCGATACTCGGCGGACGATCGCTGGATGCCGCGATGTCCAGGTTTGAGCCGCCGGTCGAGCAGGTCGCGCTGTACAAGGCGCTGGTCTATCACAGCGTGCGCTGGCAGCCGCGCTTGTCGCGGCTGGCCGGTCTTTTGCTGGACAGGCCCTTGCGAGCGCGCGACCGGGTCATCGATGCCTTGTTGCAGGTGGGCCTGTGCCAGTTGTCGGTAATGAATGCGCCGGATCATGCCGCGGTGTCCGAAACGGTCAATGCCGCGCGGGATCTCGGTAGGCCCGGGCTTGCCGGGCTGGTCAACGGGGTGTTGCGCAAATACCTGCGGATGCGAGATACGCTCGAGGCGGAACTGGATCGGGATCCGGTTGCGGCCAGCGCGCATCCGGGCTGGATGCTGGCTGTCTTACGCGAGGACTGGCCGGAGCGCTGGAGAGAGATTGTCGCTGGTGGCAACCTGCAGGCGCCGATGTGGCTCAGGGTAAACAGGACCCGGATCAGCGCCCGCGATTATCTGCGGGAGCTGAGCGACCGTGGCCATGAAGCGACCCTGTCAGCGTGGGTGGACGACGGGATTCGCCTGGAAAAGCCCTGCGCTGTAGAAGAGCTGCCGGGCTTCGGGCAGGGCCGGGTTTCGGTCCAGGACGGGGCGTCGCAGTTGGCCAGCCAGCTGCTGGCGCCAGTCGCCGGGCAGCGGGTTCTGGATGCCTGCGCCGCGCCGGGCGGGAAAACGGGCCACTTGCTGGAGCTTGCCGGCGGGGACATAGACCTCCTTGCGCTGGACCGGGACTCGCAGCGTCTGCGCAAGGTTGACGAAACCCTGGAGCGGCTTGGGTGGACTGCGGCGACGCGGACGGCGGATGCTGCGAGCCCGGGTGATTGGTGGGACGGCAAACCGTTCCAACGGATATTGCTGGACACTCCGTGCAGCGGCAGCGGAGTTATCCGCCGGCATCCAGACATCAAACTATTGCGCAGGCGCAGCGATATCGACGATCTGGCCGGCCGGCAAAAGGCTCTGCTCGACGGATTGTGGCCCACGCTGGATCGAGGAGGGCTTATGCTTTATTGCAGCTGCTCGGTGTATCGGCAGGAGAACCAGCAACAGATCGATCGTTTCGTGAATAGCCATTCCGATGCAGAATTATTGCCACTATCTGATAGGCTTAAGGGCCGTTTCGGCGATGGCCGGGGCCCCGGTTTTCAGGTATTCCC
>BFAU01000150.1 GCA_008975185.1 bacterium MnTg04
GATGACGGGCAAGCGAGGTTCAAGTCGGTGGTCGCCGGGGGCAGCGGCGAGGGGGCTAACCGTTGGTTCCATGTGACCCTGGCGGAAGGGCGCAACCGGGAAGTCAGGCGCTTGTGGGAGGCGGTTGGCGTGACTGTCAGCCGATTGTCTCGTACTCGTTACGGTTCGTTGCGCCTGCCGCGGAACCTCGCGCGGGGCCGATACCGGGGTTTGTCTGCGCATGAAGTGCGTGGACTCTACCAGGCCGCTGGCTTGCAGAACGAGCCCAAAAACCCACAACCGCGCAAAGCTACGGCCAGGAGTCGGCGAAAGTAGGCAGCCAAAGTCATGGCTGAGAGTCCGCGCTCGAATAGCTGACGCCACGGCTGTCCGGCCCCAGAAAATAAAGAAACGGCGCCAGTACCTCACCGGGTTGGGCCGATTGCCCGGCGTCTTCGGCCGGAAAGGCAGCGCGCCTCAGTTTTGTGCGGGTCGCGCCGGGGTTGACCGTATTGACCCGGATCGGAATATTCTCGGTTTCATCGGCCAGGACCTGGGCCAGCCCTTCGATCGCAAATTTTGAAACCGAATAAGCGCCCCAGTGGGCCCGGCCCTTGCGCCCGACCGTACTTGAGACGAAAACCACCGACGGATCCGCCGATTTTCTCAATAACGGCATGCAGGCCCGGGTGATCAGAAACGGCGCATTGAGGTTGACCTGCAAAACCCGGTACCAAAGATAAGGGTCATGGTGCTCGATCGGGCTCAGCTCACCCAGTATCCCACCGCAATGAACCAGGCCGTCAAGGCGCCCATACTCGTCGCCCAGCACGTCGGTAATTTTCTCGTACTCCGCCCATTCGGTCGTTTCCAGGTTGAACGGGACAATGCCCGGGCGAGGTCCGCCGGCTTCGATAATTTCGTCATGCAGGCTTTCCAGGCGGGGCACCTTGCGGCCAAGCAACACGATCGTCGCTCCCAGCGCAGCACATTTGGCGGCCAGCGCACGGCCTATCCCCTCGGTTACGCCGCTGATCAAAATGACGCGGTCATCGAGCAACTTGTCCGGCGCCTCGTATTTATCTATTCGTCGCATATCTCTGGCCTGCTTAATCCTGCCTGGCGGCTCGCCTGGCCGCCCGCCAGGAAACTCGCATCATCTCAAATGCAGACAAAGCCGTCCTGCCCAGAAAAACATCCTGGTAATCGCTGCTGTGCATCCGGTCAAACATGCGCCGGTGCATGGCGAGGTTGGCCGCAGCGGACGGGTGTGCGCCCGGTTTTCTGGTTGCAGCGTGGTCCGCGTGGTCCGCAATCTGCTCGCGAGTCAGTTGCCCCAGGAGTCTCATGATTTCAACTGCGGCCGGTTGCGGGTGATCGCAGTCCAGGTCCGCAATCGTCAGTCCGGACTCGTCGAGCCACTGCAAGGGCAGGTAAACCTGTCCAACCGCCAGGTTCACTCGCTGGTCGCGCAGCAATTCGATCAGCCTGATCCCCGAACCGACGGTCAACAGCCGGTCTTTTTGATCCGCCGCAAACGCCTTGCCATGCAGGATCTCGGCTTGCAGGGAGAGCAGGCTGCCACCGCCAAGGCGGCAATAATTCAAAAGATCGTCCGGCTCCGGATAGTGGGTCTTCGCGAGGTCCATTTGCGCCGCATCGATCATGTTGGCCATCGTCGCCGGGTCGAGCAATGGTTCGCCGTCCTCATTGAGCAAGGACTTGCAGACCGGATGAACGGCGCCGCCCTTGGCGTAGCGTTCGATCTCCTCGCGCCACCACGCCAGTTTTATGCGCGCCATATCCGGTTCCTGGACGCGGTGAACGGTCGTCTCGCAAGCGTGGCGAAAAGCAAACAGGGCGTGGAGGCGGGTGCGCAATCCGGCCGATGCATACAGGCAGACGAACCAGTTCAATGAGCCGGGCCGGACAGCTTCAGATAGCATCGATTGCGTTGAGTCTTGCTCGCGAGCCGGGCCGGACATCGTTTTCAGGATCCGGCTGCGTCTTTTTCGTCCGGGGTGTCTTCGTCCTGAGGCGACTGGAGTCGGCGCGCCGTCTTGTCAACGGGATCGAGTTCGGGCATTTCCTTAGGCGCGGTAATGCCCATCTCGATGAATTTCCGCGCGCCAGGCAGGACCTGCCGCTCCAGCGATCCCACCGCGCTGTTATAAGCGTCGATACTGCTGCCGAGCTGTCGGCCCAATTTTGACAGGTGGCCGGTAAAGGTCGTGAGCCGGCGGTACAAGTCCTGGCCAAGATCTCTGATTTGCTCGGCGTTCTCGGCAAGCGTCATCTGGCGCCAGCCATACGCGACCACTTTCAACAGCGCAACCAGGCTGTTGGGCGTAGTCAGCAGGACTTTCTGTTTGATCGCTTCCTCATTGAGGTTGGGCTCCATATCCAAAGCGGCCGAAAGGAACTGCTCGCCGGGGACGAACAAGATGACGAATTCCGGGCTGCCATCGAATTGCGACCAATAGTTTTTGCTCGACAACTCGCGTACCCGTTCGCGCATATGCCTCGCGTGCCGTTTCAGCGCGACCTCGCGGCTCTTGGCGTCTTTGGCCGCGGTGGCATCGAGATAGGCATCGAGAGGCGTCTTGACATCGACCACCAGGGTCCTGCCCTCCGGTAGATGAATGATCATGTCCGGACGAATGGATCCCTCATCGCCATCGGTCTGAACCTGTTCCGAGAAATCGCAGTGTTCGACCATGCCGGCCAGTTCCACGACGCGCCGCAGGGTGAGTTCTCCCCACTGGCCACGCACCTCGGGCCGGCGCAGCGCATTGACCAGGTTTTGCGTTTCTTCCTGCAGTGCCCGCTGACTTCTGCTGACCGTTTCCAGTTCCTTGTAGATGCTGCCGTAAGCTTCCTTGCGCTCTTTCTCTATGCGCAGCAATTGTTCTTCGGTTTTCTTTAGCGCTTCGGCGACCGGCTTGATCAGGGCTTCAATCGCTTTCTCCTTGGCCTGCATCCGACCGTGCGCTTTTTCCTGATGGCCGCCGAGATTTTCCTTGGCCAGTTTGAGGAAAGTTTCGCTGTGCTCGCGGAAGGATTTTCCCGTTTGCTCGATCATGCTGGCCGCCAGTCTTGTTTCCGCTTGTTTCAGCGCTTCCTCCCTCTCTTCCTGTAACTGGTCCTGCGATTTGAGTTGTGCATCGAGGGCGCTGTTGCGGGCTCGCATGCGGCTGATTTTGTTCAGCAGATACAAGCCGGCGACCATCGCGCCGACGATCAGGCCAGCGAGGCCCGCCGCGGCCAGGATCCAGAACAGGTTTTGTGTTGCAGCAGCACTCATGGGTCTATTTTAAGCCAATCAGGCCGCGCAGTTCCGCAGGTTTCTCAATCGTGGCCGCGGCGGGCCATGCCGACGGGTCCGATCCTGCCGGAATATAACCGTATGCCGCCACGATCCCGGCCATATTCGCACTTTCCGCGGCTTCCATGTCGCGGCTGGCGTCACCGACATAAACGCACTCCTGCGGTTTTGCGTCGAGCAGACCGGCCGCATGGAGCAACTGCGCGGGGTGGGGCTTGCGCTGCCCCAGCGTGTCGCCGCAGACCAGACAAGCGCTGCGCCGATCGATGCCGAGATGTTGCAGCAGGGGCTCGCTCAGCCAGGTCGGCTTGTTGGTCACGATTCCCCAGGCGATGCCGCTGCTATCCAGCCAGTCCAGAACCTCGGCGAAGCCTTCGAACAATACCGATTCGCGCCCGTTCAGGCCGGCATAAATCTCCAGGAACCTTTGAATGAGGGCCGCAAATTTTTCTTCGTCCGGTTGCCGCGCCCAGGCAAGGCCAAGCAGCCTGGCAGCGCCTTGCGAGACATGCGGGCGGACCTCCCGATAGGCTATTGGCGCCTTGTTTTCCTCCGCTAGCAACTGGTTTAATGCGGCGGCCATATCCGGCGCGGTATCGACCAGGGTCCCGTCCAGATCGAGCAGCACGGCCGAAACCGGGATGACGGGCAGCGAGTTCAGGGTGCCGGCTCGCGACTGCAATGCATCAGGTAGTTGACGTCGGTATCGCGCTTGAGCCGAAACTGATCGCTAAGCGGGTTATAGGTCATGCCGGTAATGTCGTGGACTGCAAGCCCGGCATTCCGGCACCAGGCCGCCAATTCGGACGGCCGGATAAATTTGCGGTAGTCGTGAGTTCCCTTTGGCAACATACCGAGCACATACTCGGCGCCAATGACTGCCAGCACATAGGCCTTCGGGTTGCGGTTGATGGTGGAGAAAACCACCTGGCCGCCCGGTTTGACCAATCCCGCGCATGCGCTGACCACCGCTGACGGGTCGGGTACGTGCTCGAGCATCTCCAGGCAGGTAACCAGGTCGAACTTCTCCGCGTGCGTTTCCAGCAGCTTTTCCGCCGTGGCCAGTACGTAATCGACCTGCAGACCGTTTTCCAGCAGGTGAAGCCTGGCCACCTGCAATGGTTCATCGGCGGCGTCCACTCCGGTTACCTCGGCGCCTGCCGCGGCCATCGCTTCGCTCAGCAAGCCTCCGCCACAGCCGATATCGGCGACCACGGCTCCGCGCAATTCACAACGCTGCGCAATGTAACCCATCCTTAGCGGATTGATCCGGTGCAGCGGCTTGACATCTCCTTCCGGATCCCACCAGCGCGCCGCCATCGCCGCGAATTTTTTTACTTCGCCGGCATCGACATTGTCCAGGCGAGTTTCTGCAGGCTCATTCATGGTCCGTCACCGGTATCAGGATTACTCTCCAGCCTTGTATAGATGCACGTCTTGTTGCGGGTAGGGTAGGCTGCAACCGCCGTCTTCCAGACTCGTCTTGATGTTTTCCAGCAAGTCGCTGCGGGTGGCCGAGTAGTTTTCCTTGCGCACCCACGGGCGCACCGCCAGGTCGACGCTGCTGGCGCCCAGTTCCAAAACGAGGATTACCGGCGCCGGTTCTTTCAAGATTCGCTCATCCGCACTCAGTATATTCTCGATGATCTGTTTGGCCTTGGCGATGTTGTCGTCGTAACTGATGCCGATGACCAGGTCGATCCGCCGCGTGGCCCTGGCCGAGAAATTAGTTATCGTTCCGCCGAAAATCTGCGCGTTGGGGACGATGATTTCCCGGTTGTCGCCGGTTTTCATGACCGTATTGAATACATTGATCAGTTCCACGGTGCCCGTGGTTCCGCCGGCTTCGACGAAATCGCCAACCTTGAACGGGTGAAACAGGATCAGCATGACGCCCGATGAAAAGTTTGACAGGGACGACTGCAAGGCCAGGCCGACAGCCAGTCCGGCGGCGCCGAGGATGGCCAGGAACGGCGTGGTCTTGATGCCGAGCTGATCGACTGCCGCGATGATCACCGCGATCAGCAAGGCGCTGTACACGACGTTGTGCAGGAAACGTGTCAAGGTGGCGTCGATGCCGGCTTTTTTCATTATTTTGTCGATGCCGTTGGCGGCCATCTTGGCGATCCAGCGACCGACCACGAAAATCAATGCCGCCAGACCGAGCTTGACGGCCCAGGGCAGCAGCAGTTCGGTTAACCGGCCAGAGGCGATCAATTCATTTAGCTGGTCCATTTTTTCTCCAGTCTTTTCTTCGTTTTTTCAGCCGCTTGCTTATCGGTAGGGATCGTCGACCGGTTGCCTGCCTGGGTTTATCGCGGGCGAGCCACCGGGTTCCGGGGTATTATAATAGGCGATCCGGATCGTCTGTTGAACGATTTGCGCCACCCACTTTACCCCAAAGCCAAAGATATTCCGGTATGCCGCCCAAAAGCCAGATTTGCCCGATTCGCTGGCAGGATCATGCTTTGTTTCTGCTGGATCAACGGCGCCTGCCCGCCGCGGAGACCTGGTTGCGCCTGGATAGCGCGCCCGAGGTTGCCGAGGCGATTCGCGACATGGTCGTGCGCGGCGCGCCGGCGATCGGTTTTGCGGCGGCTTTCGGCATCGTTCTGTCGGTCCGGCAGCATGGCGCCGAGGCAGGCTGGCGGAAGCGGGTCGACTCGGATATCAAATTGCTGGCGGCCGCAAGACCCACGGCGGTCAATCTCGCGTGGTCGCTCTCTCGCATGGAAAAGCTGCTGGAGACGGAGTCCGAAGACCTGGCGGCAAGCTTGCTCAACGAGGCGCAGGATCAACTGGCGACCGACCGTGAGCAGAACCTGCAACTGGGGACGGCGGGCGCAGCGCTGATCGAAAAAGGCAGCAAGGTCATGACCCATTGCAACGCCGGTGCTTTGGCAACCGCTGGTTACGGGACCGCCCTGGCGGTCGTGCGCGTGGGCCACTGGCAGAACAAAATCGAGC
>BFAU01000151.1 GCA_008975185.1 bacterium MnTg04
AGACGAGTGTCGTTCGCGACAGTACGCGCAACTCGGCGTGTTCATGAGTGCGCACTGCCACATCCTGCTGGCCTTATGGGACGGCAAAGACACTGAAAAGCTTGGCGGTACCGCGCAGGTCGTGCGTTTTCACCACGATGACGTCATGCCCGGCTACACGCCGACATCCACGCCCAGCGGACTGATACTTGCCGATGACGAGAGCGATCTCGTCTACCATCTCGTCTGTTCGCGAAACCGGCCCGATGGACAGCCCGCCGAAGCTCTCCAGGCGCTGGATTACTGGTGGTATACCCTCGACAAGGAGGAGCCACGCTTGAAGCGCATCCCGGAACGGCACCGCCGCGTGTTTAGCCATACCAGTGACTTTACCCGCGATGCGCTGACCCACGCCGATCGAATTCGCGACGAAGCGTATCCGTTGCTCGACAGGGAGGATATTGCGAGCCTGCCCGCGGGCGTGCGCGACATCGACCATGTTTTTCGTGCCGCGGACTGGCTCGCAATCCATTTTCGAAAGCAAGTTTTGTTAGCGTTGCAGGCAACGCACTTGCTCGCGATGCTGATGGGTCTGATGTACATCATCTATTCGGATCTGCTGCCAAAACGGTATTTCCTTTATGCGTTCCTCGGCTTCTTCATCCTGGCCGGGGTTATCCATATCATTGGCGCTCGAAAGTTCTGGCACCGGAAGTACCTGGATTACAGAACGCTGGCCGAGGGACTGCGGGTGCAACTTTATTGGGCGGCGGCAGGCGTAACGAGCGGCAACCTGTCCAAGTTTTCACACGATAATTTTTTGCAGACTCAGGATCCGGACCTCGGCTGGATCCGCAACGTCATGCGCGTTGCCGGCACGGAATGCGACGCATCGGCGCATGACAGCCCGGCCGGGCTCGATTTCACCCTGAAGGAGTGGCTGGGCGACAAGGACTCAGGCCAGCTCAGTTATTACCGTCGCAAGGGCGAGGAGTGTGCCCGTCGTTACCAGCGCACCGAGCGCATGGCGAAAATCGTTCTGGCGATAGGCTTTGCCGCCATCGCCCTTTTCATCCTGATGAGCGCCGAAGTAGGGGAACTGGTGCGCGATCCCGTCGTAGTCTTGATGGGGGTCATGTTGCTGCTGGTGGCCATTCGTCAATCCTACGGATTCAGCATCGCCGATGCAGAGCTTATCAAGCAATACCAGTTCATGTACCGGATATTTCGCAACGCGCGGCGGCGCATCGATGACGCCGGCAACGATGAAGAACGGCGGCGCATACTTCGCGCGCTCGGGGAAGCTGCGCTGGGAGAACATGCGCAATGGATCCTGATGCATCGCGAACGCTCACTCGAGCAAGGCGAAATCTGGCGCATGGGCAGTTAGCGACTTCGGGACAGGTCAACTTGTCAGTACCCCGCGAATGGATAGCTGCAAAGGTCATGCCTTGGCCGTAAACCGGCACCTAAGCTATTGATTTGTCATGTGGCGTCATCTCGGCTAGGATGCCGGCCGCGCCAGATAGAGGAAAAACAGGTAAAATAACCGACACAGCCACAAAAAAATTATGGTGGGCGTAGCTCAGTTGGTAGAGCCCCGGATTGTGATTCCGGTGGTCGTGGGTTCGAGCCCCATCGTCCACCCCAAATTTTTTTAGCGAAGGCACGGAGGGCGTAGCGGGGCCGCGCAGCGGCAGGGTAGAGCCCCGGATTGTGATTCCGGTGGTCCAGGGAATGACAGAATAACGAGAAAGCGATTTAGCAAGGAATTTTGGGGGACTAGCTCAATTGGCAGAGCATCGGACTCTTAATCCGCAGGTTCGGGGTTCGATTCCCCGGTTCCCCACCAATTTCATAATATAAAACAATAAGTTAAGATATTTTGATAGACGAATTATTTCGCTTGTTTCCATCGGACAAACCGTTTTCTACATAATCCGGGAAATTCGCGTCCTTTGTACCCATATTGTTGAAGAAATCGAGGTGTGTTTTTGCTCACATCCGTGGAGTATGTAACTTGTGTACAATGAGTGTGCCGGAGGCGAGCAACCATGAGACACCTTTGGAATCTGTTGTTTACACGTAAGGTCCCGTCATCGCGACTTTGTGTGTTTCTGAGCTTTGATGACAAGGCTGGCGTTTGGTTTGTCAGCAAGTCAGACGTGCCCGGGCTGAACGCTGAATCCGCATCCCAGGACGAGTTGATCGCAATCGTCAGGCAGTTGGTTCCCGAATTGCTAAAACTCAACGAAAGACGAGACGACGGATTCGCACCAGAGGGTCTGGTCGTGCGCTCGCAAATCCAGTTGCCCCTTGCGTCTTGACGTGTGGGCAGCAGTTACACGCGGGACGTAAAGAGGATTTTACGGGCGAACGGCTGCAGCTGTGCCCGGCGTGGCAAAGGCAGTCACGAGATTTGGTACAGTCCGATTTCAGAAAGGTACTTTACCGTCGTCGTTGGCTGTAAGAATCGGCACACCGCAAATGGGAGCTTGAAGGACGCAGGCGTAGACGAGCGGGTGTAACCGGTCTAAATCATTCCAAACACAAAAAGCAGCGCCGGACGCTGTTTTTTCTTTGTTGCGCAGGACGTTTCGGGCGGGGAATCATTGCGGCGCAACGCATACTAAAGTGATAGACTGCGCGCCGTTTGGCTATCCGGCGGCTTACCCGCTGGGTATAATTCGCTGCCCGGTGCGGCCATGGGTTGCGCAGGAGATGGACAGTTTCAGCGAAAGTGGCGGAACTGGTAGACGCGCAGGGTTTAGGTCCCTGTGGGGTAAAACCCGTGAGAGTTCGAGTCTCTCCTTTGGCACCAGACAGGCGGGACGATGGCGGCAAAGCCATCGACCATTGTAAAAATTATGAGGAAAAACAACATGTTGGTGTCGGTAGAAACGACCCAGGGTCTGGAACGGCGCATGAAAGTGCAGGTTCCCGCCGAGCGTATCGAATCGGAGGTCGATCAGCGGCTGCGCAGGGTCGGAAAATCGGCCAAGCTCAAGGGCTTCCGGCCGGGCAAAGCGCCGATGAAAGTGATTCGCCAGCAATATGGCGGCGAAGTGCGCCGTGACGTGGTCGGCGAGGTCATGCAGCAGACTTATGCCGAAGCCATCGGCCAGGAAAAGCTGAGGCCGGCCAGCAACCCCAAGATCGAAACCGACGAAGTGGCTGAGGGCAAGGACCTCAAATATACGGCGGTGTTCGAAGTTTACCCGGAAATCGAAATCAAGGGCCTGTCATCCATCAAGGTTAACAAGCCCACGGCCGAAATCGTTGACCAGGATATCGATCGCATGCTGGAAAACCTGCGCAAGCAACGCGCCGCCTGGCAAAAGGTGGAACGCGCAGCCGGCGAAGGCGACCGGGTCATCATCGACTTTCGCGGGCGGATCGATGGCGAGGCCTTTGACGGGGGCAGCGGGGAAAAAGTCCCGATCGTCTGTGGCGAAGGGCAAATGCTGCCGGACTTCGAAAAGGGCCTGAGCGGAATCTCGGCCGGGGAATCGCGCACTTTTCCGGTCGTGTTCCCGGACGATTACAAAGCCACCATACTGGCCGGGAAAACCGCCGTGTTCGAAGCCAGCTGCGAATCCGTGGAGGAGCAGGTACTGCCCGAGCTGGATGCTGAGTTTTGCGCCGCCTTCGGGGTGAAAGAGGGCGGCCTCGAAAAACTGCGCGAAGAAGTCCGGCAAAACATGCAAACCGAACTCGATCAAAAAATTCAGGCCAGTCTGAAAGATCAGTTGCTGGACCAATTGCTAAAGGGAAACCCGGTCGAAATCCCCGCGGCGTTGATCGAAGAAGAGATTCACGCCATGCAGCACAACGCGATGGAAAGGCTGGGAATCGAGGATCAAAGCCAGGCGCCGCCGAGTGAGGCATTCACGGAGCAGGCGCGCCGCCGGGTAGGCCTGGGACTGCTGATCAACGAAATCATCAAGTCCCAGAACCTGGAGATCGACAAGGCCAGGGTTGCAGAAAGACTCAAGCAGATCGCCGGGGGCTTCAGTGACCCGGATCAGGTTCTGCAGGCATATACCGGCAATCCCGGTATGATGAGCCAGGTCGAGATGATGGTCCTCGAACAACAGGCCGTGGATTGGGCGCTCGGGCAGGTACAGCAAACCGGCGAGGCCAGGAGTTTTAGCGAAATAATGGATTTCAAGGCCTGAAACACAGCGCCACACAATCTTCAGCAAAGGCGGGACACATGAGCAAGATCGAAATGAACCTGGTGCCGATGGTCGTCGAGCAAACTGCCCGGGGTGAACGCGCCTATGACATTTATTCCCGGCTGCTCAAAGACCGCGTGGTGTTCATGGTCGGTACGGTCGAGGACCAGGTGGCAAACCTGATCGTCGCTCAGTTGCTCTACCTGGAATCGGAGAACGCGGATAAAGATATACACCTGTATATCAATTCGCCGGGCGGTTCGGTCAGCGCCGGGCTGGCGATCTACGACACCATGCAGTTCGTTCGCCCGGACATCAGCACGATTTGCGTAGGCCAGGCCGCCAGCATGGGAGCCGTGTTGCTTGCCGGCGGCGAGAAAGGCAAGCGCTTTGCGTTGCCGCATTCGCGGATGATGATCCACCAGCCGGTCAGCGGCTTCCATGGGCAGGCCTCGGATATCGATATCCACGCGAGAGAAGTGTTGCAGATGCGCGACCGCCTGAACGATATCCTGGCCAGCCACACCGGGCAGACTGTCGAACAAGTCGCCAAAGACACCGACCGTGACAATTTCATGGGCGGAACCGAGGCGATCGAATACGGTCTTATCGATACGGTGCTTGAACGCCGTGGCAAGGCTGGAGACGATCCTGGAAAATCGCCAAAAAATATCGAAAAAATCAAGAAAAAATAACGAATCTTCAATGAGTTACCGCGAACTTCTCGGGAAAAACCGGTACTATTTCTTTGCATGCCATGGGGTCGCCATGCTATACAGGCGAAAACCGGGCTTGCGGCAGCCAGAATAAGGGATTTTCTATACCGAGGACGGTGCATGAGCGACGAAACAAGCGGCAAAGACGAAGGTAAACTGCTGTATTGTTCCTTTTGCGGCAAGAGCCAGCATGAAGTCAGGAAACTGATCGCCGGCCCGTCGGTTTTTGTCTGCGATGAGTGTGTCGAGCTGTGCAACGACATCATCCGCGAAGAGCTCGACGAACGGGCCGACCAGGCACGTGACGACCTGCCGCGACCGCACGAAATCAAGCAGACCCTGGATGACTACGTGATCGGCCAGGACCAGGCGAAAAAGGTTCTGGCGGTTGCCGTTTACAACCATTACAAGCGTCTGCAAAATCTCAGTGCAGATTCTTCGCGCGACGACATCGAGCTGGCCAAAAGCAACATCCTGCTGATCGGTCCAACCGGTTGCGGCAAGACGCTGCTGGCCGAGACCCTGGCCCGCCTGCTCAACGTACCGTTCACGATCGCCGATGCGACCACGCTGACCGAGGCGGGGTACGTCGGTGAGGACGTCGAAAACATCATTCAAAAGCTGCTGCAAAAATGCGACTACGATGTCGACAAGGCGCAGACCGGCATTGTTTATATCGATGAAATCGACAAGATTTCGCGGAAATCGGATAACCCGTCGATCACCCGGGACGTTTCCGGCGAGGGTGTGCAACAGGCTTTGCTGAAACTGATCGAGGGCACCGTCGCATCGGTGCCGCCCCAGGGGGGCCGCAAGCATCCGCAACAGGAATTTTTGCAGGTCAACACCGCGAATATCCTGTTTATCGTCGGCGGCGCCTTTGCGGGCCTCGAAAAAATCATCCTGAGCCGCTCCGACAAGAGCGGCATCGGCTTTGTCGCCGAGGTGAAAACCGCCGACAAGGACCTGAAGATCGGCGAGCTTTTCCATGAAGTCGAGCCCGAAGACCTGATCAAGTTCGGCCTGATCCCGGAGTTTGTCGGTCGCTTGCCGGTCGTCGCCACCCTGGACGAACTGGACGAGGATGCGCTGGTCACGATTCTCCAGACGCCGCGCAATGCCCTGACCAAGCAATACATCAAATTGCTGGACATGGAAGGCGTGACTCTCGAATTCCGCAAGGACGCATTGCGCGCGATTGCCCGCAAGGCCATGAAACGCAAGACCGGCGCGCGCGGATTGCGCACCATACTCGAGCACGTGCTGCTGGACACGATGTATGAGCTGCCGACCATGAAAAATGTCATCAAGGTGGTCGTCGACGAGGCGGTGGTGGAAGGCGACACGCAACCGTATTTTGTCTATCAGACCGAAGACGAACAGGAAAAAAGAGCAACCGGCTCCGATATTTGATTGGAGCTTGAATTTACCGGCGTTTGCCTCCATTAAAGCTCAACGAGGTCGATGTCTGTAATGGTGTTGACCGCGCAGTCCCCCGACCCGTTGAGGTATTGATGCCGTGCCCAGTGACCTACCGAAAAAACCCCAGAGTCCAGAGCTCATAAAGGTGCAAACCGATGGCGTGCCGGTGCTGCCGCTGCGCGATGTGGTGGTGTATCCGCACATGGTCATCCCGCTTTTTGTCGGTCGTGAACGATCGATCCAGGCGCTGGACAAGGCGATGCAGGATGGCAAGCAGATCGTCCTGGTTGCCCAGACCCAGGCGGATATCGATGAGCCGGGTGTCGACGATCTTTATCATCTGGGGACGCTGGCGACCATCCTGCAACTGCTGAAGTTGCCCGATGGCACGGTCAAGGTTTTGGTCGAAGGCGGTGACCGGGTCAGGATAGACGAATATCATGTCGGCGAATATTTTTCCGCATCGATAACGGTGCTTACCGAAAACGAAGATTTCGACGAGCGCGAAATGGATGTGTTGTGCCGCTCGGTGATCAGCCAGTTCGAACAATACGTCAAGCTCAACAAGAAAGTGCCGCCGGAGATCCTGACCTCGCTGGCCGGCATCGAGCAGCCGGGCCGCATGGCCGATACGGTTGCTGCGCATATGGCGCTGAAGCTGTCGGAAAAACAGAAAATACTGGAAATCGTCGATGTACGATTGCGGCTCGAACACGTGATGGGCCTGATCGACGGCGAAATCGACGTTTTGCACATCGAAAAACGCATCCGTGGCCGGGTCAAGCAGCAGATGGAAAAAAGTCAGCGCGAGTACTACCTGAACGAGCAGATGAAAGCGATTCAGAAAGAACTCGGCGATATGGAAGACGCGCCAAACGACATGGCGGATCTCGAAAAGAGAATTGACCAAGCCGGGATGAGCAAAGAGGCGAAGGACAAAGCCACTTCCGAGCTAAACAAACTCAAACTGATGTCGCCGATGTCCGCCGAAGCGACCGTCGTGCGTAATTATATAGACTGGCTGCTCAAGGCGCCGTGGAAAAAACGCACCAAGGTCGGGCGTGACCTGAGCAAGGCGCAGGTCATCCTGGACGAAGATCATTATGGGCTCGAGAAGGTCAAGGAGCGCATCGTCGAATACCTGGCCGTGCAACAAAGGGTGCGCCAACTGAAAGGCCCGATTCTTTGCCTGGTCGGTCCGCCGGGCGTGGGAAAGACCTCGCTGGGGCAGAGTATCGCGCGGGCGACCGGGCGAAAATTCGTTCGCATGTCACTGGGCGGGGTTCGCGACGAGGCGGAAATCCGCGGTCATCGGCGCACCTACATCGGCTCGATGCCCGGCAAGATCATCCAGAACATGGCGAAGGCAGAGGTTCGTAACCCACTGTTTTTGCTGGATGAAGTCGATAAGATGTCGATGGATTTCCGCGGAGACCCGTCATCGGCGCTGCTCGAGGTGCTCGATCCCGAACAAAACTCGACTTTTGTCGACCACTATCTCGAGGTCGATTTCGATCTTTCCGAGGCGATGTTCGTGTGTACGGCCAACACCCTGAATATCCCGGCGCCATTGCTCGATCGCATGGAAGTGATCCGGCTGGCCGGCTATACCGAGGACGAGAAAGCCAATATCGCGAGCCGCTACCTGGTGCCCAAACAGAAAGAGGCAAATGGCCTGCACGAGGATGAACTGACGATTTCGAGTAACGCCTTGCTGGATATCATCAGGCATTACACCCGGGAAGCCGGGGTCCGAAATCTCGAACGCGAGATTGCGAAAATTTGCCGCAAGGCGGTCAAGGCCGAATTGCTCAGCCCGCAAAAGCGCAAGTTCAGGATTACCCCGAAACAACTGGAAAAATATCTCGGTGTACGCCAGTTTCGTTATGGCCGTGCCGAAGAAAACGACCAGGTCGGGCAGGTTACCGGCCTGGCATGGACCGAGGTTGGCGGCGAATTGCTGACCATAGAAGCAGCCGTGGTTCCGGGCAAGGGCAAGCTGATTCACACCGGCCAGCTCGGCGAAGTGATGCAGGAATCCATCCAGGCGGCGATGACCGTTGTGCGCAGCCGCGCGGCAATTCTCGGAATTGCGGCGGATTTTCACCGAAAACTGGACGTTCATATCCATGTTCCGGAGGGGGCCACACCGAAGGATGGGCCCAGTGCCGGCGTCGGTATGTTGGTAGCTTTGGTGTCTGCATTGACCGGTATCAAGGTACGTTCGGAGGTCGCCATGACCGGTGAAATCACCCTCCGTGGTGAGGTCCTGCCGATCGGTGGACTGAAAGAAAAGCTACTTGCGGCCCACCGGGGTGGCATAGAAACGGTCTTGATCCCGAAGGAAAATGCTAAGGACCTCACGGAGATACCGCGCAATATTAAAGATAAACTCGATATAAGGCCGGTCAGGTGGATCGACGATGTGCTGGAAGTTGCGTTGCAACACATGCCGTCGCCAATCGACGACAAGCAATCTGCCCCGAGCAAAGAAGCGTCTCGCCGGGCGAGTAAAAAAGACAAAGACGAAGTGCACGCCCATTAGTTCCCACGGCCGTCTGCTCCCGAAAATCGTGTTGCTGCCGTATTGACAGCGGATTTTGCTGCTTGTTATAAGTGTCCCACGCCGTGACGGACGGCATCGTTGTTGATCGTGGTTTCGCCGATTTGTATCTTGTGGCGACCGGTGATATCGATTCAGGGGGACGGGTGCAGTCGCATCTGAACGAAGTCAACTTTCTAACCTTACAAGGTGACCTAAATGAACAAAGGCCAACTGATTGAAGCAGTAGCAAGTGCAAGTAATCTTTCCAAAGCAGATGCAGGCAGAGCCGTCGAAGGCATCCTGTCATCGATTACGGCCGCCCTGGTGAGCGGTGATAACGTGGCCTTGGTAGGCTTCGGTACTTTCCAGGTAAAACAGCGCGCTGCACGCAATGGTCGTAACCCGAAGACCGGTGCAACGATTTTTATTCCGGCCAGTAAGGCACCCACATTCAAAGCTGGCAAAGGCCTGAAGACTGCCGTAAACTAGCGCGTCTTTCGGCCACGGGTGCTTAG
>BFAU01000152.1 GCA_008975185.1 bacterium MnTg04
CAGCCCAAAGCCACTGAGCAGGAAAAGAAAGCGCTCGACAACGGTAATGATGAACGCGATAACCTGGTTGCGCGTCGCGGCCGATATGCAAACGCCGATCGCCATGAAGCCACCTGCCATCAGCAAGCTACCCAGGTAGGCCGTGACGATGGCGCCATTATCCGGCTGACCCAGATAGTTCACGGTAATCCAGATCGGGAAGGTCAGCGCCAACGCGATCGCCGAGAAGGTCCAAGCCGCGAGAAATTTCCCCAGGGTCGCCTGCCAAAGGGTCAGCGGCAGACAGAGCAGCAACTCGATGCTGCCGCTGCTGCGTTCCTCGGCCCACAAGCGCATCGAAATTGCCGGGATAAGGAACAGGTATAACCAGGGATGAAAGCTGAAAAATGACGTCAGGTCGGCCTGGCCTCGCCCAAAAAAATTACCCAGGTAGAAAGTGAAGGCGCCCGAAAGCAGTTGGAATATGACAATGAAAACGAATGCCAGCGGCGTCGAAAAATAGGCGGCCAGTTCTCTTTTGAAAATGATCCTGATCTGGCTCATGTGCCGTGCCCCGTTGTAATATTCCTGAACACCTCTTCCATGCGACCTCTTTCCAGGTGTAATTCCTTGAGGTTCCAGTTCTCGTTGCTGGCAAGGCGGCTGATCTCCGGCAACAAGGGCTGATTGCCTGCCGGGAAAGCAGTGATCCGCCCGGTCGCCTGATCCAGCTCAACCGATGCGACCCGGGGAAGGGCCGCAAGATCGGTCTTGATTTTGTCCACGCTGCCGGTGACCAGCGAGAGACTGACCGCGTTGTGGTAACGCGAACGGGCGATCAGGCCGTCCGGCGTATCATCCGCCAGCAGCCGGCCGCGTGCGATAATCATGACGCGGTTACAGACCGCATCCACCTCTTCAAGTATATGGGTCGAAATGACGATGATCTTGTCGGCTGCCATGTCCTGTATCAGTTGGCGCACTTCCTGCTTTTGGTTGGGATCGAGACCATCGGTCGGTTCGTCCAGGATCAGAACCTGTGGATCGTGAATAATGGCCTGTGCCAGGCCGACCCGCCGACGGAATCCCTTGGACAGGGTTTCCAGCCGCTGGTGCAATACCGGTGCAAGATGCAAACGCTCTATAACATCGCCCAGGCGTGAGCGTCGGAAATCGCCGTCCAGACCCCGGATATCGGCGATAAAGCGCAGAAACCCTTGCACCGTCATTTCGTCGTATCCGGGCGCTCCCTCGGGCAAATACCCCATACAGGCTTGTGCCGCGACAGGATCGGTGGTCAGCGAGTGGCCGTAGACGCTGACCGTCCCCGTACTTGGCGCTATGAACCCCGCGATCATGCGCATGGTGGTGGTTTTGCCCGCGCCATTCGGCCCGAGAAAACCCAGCACCTGGCCAGGCTCAACGGTAATCGAAAGTGAGTCGACGGCGACCAGCTCGCCATAGCGTCGAGTAAGATTTACCGTTTTTATCATGTACGCATAATTCCAATGCCAATGGCAGACCCAGGCCAACCTGGCTGCGAGGCGGAATTTAACCACATGACCCGGATCAGAGAAAGGGGAGACGATGTATGGCAAACGGTCCGGGGCTCCGAAGCCTCATTTTGCCCGTTTAGACTGTGATCCATGTCGTGGTCAGGAGCACAATCGGGTGCGATGCTGGCCACCTGGAGTTGACGAACGTATGGACGACATCGATTATTCAGGTTCCCAACGAACGATCTTGCCGAAGGACATCTTCAATCGCCCGCAGGTCTATCTTGGCGGGGCGATGGAGGACGTTGAGGTAAGCTGCGACCTTGAGCTCGACGGGTTCTCGACGCCGGTTTATGTCAAATTGACGGCCTGGTTCCTGTTGGTCCTGATGGGCTGCCTGATTCCTGCAGCTGCCGGATAGGCCCCTGCGAGCGCTATTCCCGATCGACGACCACCGGTTCTGACTCACGCAGCGCGGCTCTCGCCTTGCGGCGCACGAAAGCGTATTGGTACTGGTCGAAAGAACTGTATTCGATGGCTTTCTTGTAATACTGGTGCGCCAGGGCCGTCTTCCCGTCACGCATATAGGCGGTCGCCAGCAAGTTGAGAAGATAGGGATTTTCCGAGCTGACTTTTTTCAGGAAAAGAATTGCTTGTCCCGGGTCGCCCGAGGCCAAATGAACTTCTCCTTGAAGTTGCGCAATCTTTTGCTCAAGGTTCGCGTTGTCGTCTTGTGGCAGCGTTCGGCCCAGTTTGACGATTAGCCTGCGGGCCTTGCGAACGTCATTCCTGACCAATGCAACCCTTGCCGTGTTGAACATGTAGCTGCTCTCGATCGCGGCCAGTCCGCGCTCATCGCCGGGCGCCTCCTCGCAGATTCTAAGGATGTTGTCATAGACGTCCTGGGCCGACCCATAGTCGCCGTATTCAAGGTAGGTATCTCCCAGGCGATTCAGAAAATAAATATCGCCGCCACGCGCCTGCCGGTCGATGATCGGGTTGCCGCTGCCACTGATCGATGTCTCTCGGTAAAGCAGGCTCAAATGCTTGATCGCCTCCGGAAAATTACCGTCGTCAATCAGGGAATCGACCAACGCGGTCTGGTATTCGCGGTCTTGCGCCGGATCGGGTTCGGCGTCGATTCTTGCAATCAGCATTTCCTGGGCATCCTTGGAATCGCCGCTCAGGGTCAGCGCGTTGGCCATCAGGACATAGCCTTGCCAGCGACCCGGGTCTATCCTGATCGCGTTCTCCGCCATGCGCATGGCTTTATCGTATTTCCAGGTTTTAAGATAAAAACCACCGAGCGCCAGGTAGGCCTGGGCACGGTCCGGGACCAACGATCTCTCCTTCTCAAAAGCGATATAGGCACGGTAATGATCCTTCAGCGCCAGGTACTGGTTTGCCAGGCTTTGCCAGGCGAGCGCCGAAACCGGGTATTTTTTTACCGCGGCGAGATGCGCATCCCTGGCCGCCGGAAACAGGCCGCTCTGGTTGAGCGATCGTCCCAGGTACAACAGCACCTCGGCGTCGTCGGGATAAGTTGCCGACAGTTCGAGCAGCAGGTCTGTTCGCAGGGGGTTTTTCAAAAGCAATTTGACGAACAGCCGCTCGTTTTTTGGCAACAAATAAAGATTCGCCCCGGCCCTGACCCGGTGCCAGTTTGCTTTCGGTACCATCAGGAACCCGAGTTGCAAGTGAGCGCGGACAAATTCAGGATCCAGTTTCAGCGCCTTACGATAAAGACGAATGGCGCTATCGATATCAAAATTCCACTGTTTGTGACGCGCGTTTCTGAAGTATTCCCGGGCTTTCGAACTGCTGGTCGTGATCGGCAGCGTTGCCGGCTGCTTTGCGGGAATTTCACCGATGTCGAAGGTCTGTTCCACGAGTCCATCGTGTCGTAGGTGTCCGACCAGACATGCTTGTCGGTTGCCGCCTCAATAAGCTGCGCCGTCACCCGAACCCGGTTACCCGCCTTGCGTACAGATCCTTCAAGCACGTAGGAGACATTCAA
>BFAU01000153.1 GCA_008975185.1 bacterium MnTg04
CAGGCGGCGGTCGCGGTCTGCCGCAGTTACCCCGGGAAGCTGGTGATTGTAGTCGGATACACCGGCCTGGGTCGCCATCAGCGGGTTCTCGCGCAAGCTGTAGGCCCAATGTTCGTCGATGATCCTTTGCAGCCGGGTTTCCGCGGCGTTTGTCGGGCTCGTGTCCGGAACAGGTGTGCAGGCGGCAAGCGCAATGATCAAGATGACGGAGATGCCTGAAAAGCGCATAGTCGGTTCCTTATATAATGAGGCTGGCGTTGTGTCATGCAGTCGTTCTGCATATCTTGTTTGCCAAAGCCTCCGTAACTTAACACCGGTGCCGGGGATAGAAAATGAAAAATTGCCTGATAACGGCCGCTTTCTTGTTGTTTGCGTGGGCAGCACCCGGGCTCGCGAGCGCCGATGAAGCCTCAGGCGGCGACAAAAGTCAGGTCAAGGCCATCCTGGTGACTGGGGCAAGTACGGGGATCGGGAGGAATATAGCGGAAACGCTGGCCGCGAACGGATATTTTGTCTACGCCGGCGCGCGCAAGGAAAAAGACCTGGCCGCGCTCGATGCGATCGAGAATATCCAGTCGGTGCGGCTCGACGTTACGGTGCAGGATGAGATCGACGCGGCGGTCGAGACGGTTCGAAAAGGGGGCAGGGGGCTTTATGGCCTGGTCAACAACGCCGGCGTGGCTATTTTGGCGCCGTTGATTGAAGTCGAAGAAGATGAACTGGATTTTCAGTTTGATGTGAATATCTTTGGCCCATACCGGATCACCAAAGCCTTTGCGCCGCTGATCATAGAATCGAAAGGAAGGATTACCACGATTGGTTCGATCGCTGGCATCTTGTCAAGCCCGTCGGCTGGTCCATACAGCATGAGCAAACATGCCATTGAAGCCTTTACCGACTCACTGGCAAAGGAAATGCAAAGTTTCGATGTAAAGGTGAGTGTCATTGAACCGGGTAACTATAAATCCGATATCTTCAAGAGCCTGCTCCAGCGCATGGCCGACAATGAAAAGATCGCTGCCGATTCCCCTTTTGCTGAGCAATTCAAACGCATATCGGAAGGCTCGGCTGACCGTTCCCAATTCAAAGACCCGGACGAAGTCTCCGCTGCCGTGATGCATGCCTTGTTCGCCGATGATCCCAAGCTGCGCTATATGGTCGTGCCCAATGAGTTTGAGGCGCAGATCACGATTACGCAGGCAATGCGCGAAATGGTGCAACTCAACGAGGGGCAGCCGT
The DNA here is from genome assembly GCA_008975185.1 of bacterium MnTg04. Classification (GTDB taxonomy): domain Bacteria; phylum Pseudomonadota; class Gammaproteobacteria; order Steroidobacterales; family MnTg04; genus MnTg04. The sequence continues at coordinate 1,240 of BFAU01000153.1, forward strand.
ATACTTATGACCGCGAGGCACTGATCGCGATCATGGATGAGGTCCTGGCTGAGTTGGAAAAATAAATAAAACAGGGCCGACAGGGGGCGATCGCGGCTGAAGCCGCTCCTACAGGTTTGTTCTGAATTTGCAGGAGGGCCTTCAGGCCCTATAGGGTGCCGCATCGAATTTGATTGTGTTCGCGCACAACGCACCCGAAACGATTTGACCCACGATTAAAACCTGCAGCCTCAAGCCGCTGTCTGATTGGCGGAGATTCGTATACATTGGCGTCTTTATGTCTGCTGCATTGCCAGAGGAAATAACCATGCGTCGATTGACCTTCCTGCCCATCCTGATCCTGCTGGCCGGTGCAGTTAGCGCGGAACCCACGCGGTTACTGCGTTTCCCGGATATTCACATGGGCAAGGTCGCTTTTGTCTATGCCGGCGATATCTATATCGCGGGGGTATCCGGTGGCACTGCCAGGCGGCTGACTTCCGACGAGGGCATGGAAATATTTCCGAAATTTTCGCCCGATGGCTCGCAGATCGCGTTTTCGGCCGAATACAACGGCACCAGGCAGGTCTACGTGATGCCAAGCACAGGCGGGACCCCGAAACAACTGACCTGGTACAACGATGTGGGCCCGATGCCTCCACGCGGCGGATTCGATTACCGGGTTCTCGACTGGACACCGGATGGACAGCACATCCTGGTGCGCGCGAATCGACTTCCATGGGGCGTGCGAATGGGCAGGTACTACCTGGTCCCCGCCGGCGGCGGTACCGAAATGCCGATGGCTATCCCCGAAGGGGGCGGTGGCATGTTCTCGCCCGATGGCAGCAAGGTGGTCTATACGCCCATTGACCGCGAGTTTCGCACGTGGAAAAGGTATCGTGGCGGGCGCGCGCAGGATGTCTGGGTTTACGACCTTGGCGATAATTCCGCCAAACAGCTGACCACGAATCGGGCGACCGATTACCAGCCGATGTGGGTTGGCGATGACATTTACTTCGACTCTGATCGCGACTACAAGCTCAACCTTTATCTATATAAGGAGAGCGGTGATCACGAAAAGGTCACTATGCACGAGGAATTTGACGTGCTTTGGCCCAGCGCGGGACCGCAGGCGATCGTTTATGAAAATGGCGGCTATCTTTATCGCTACGACCCGGCCGTCGGAGCATCGGCGCGGCTGGACATCGAAGTGACCGGCGATTTGCCCGGTCGGATGCCACGCTTTGTCAATGCCGCGGACAACATACAGTCGGCCGATCTTTCGCCGGATGGCAAACGAGCTGTTTTCGCCGCTCGCGGCGAAATCTTTACAGTCCCTGCCAAGGATGGACAGATCCGCAACATCAGCAAGACGCCGACCGGGCGTGAAATTCATGTTGCCTGGTCACCCGATAGTAAGAATCTTGCGTATTTGAGTGATGCGACCGGCGAGTACGAGATCTATATTTCGCCACAGGATGGCTCCGGGCCTGCCAGGCAAGTGACCAAAGGGGGTGACGTATGGCGGTTCCCGATGATCTGGTCGCCAGACAGTTCGAAACTCGCATTTGGCGACAAAAAACAGCGCCTGCAATATGTCGAGATCGGCAACGGCAGGATCACCCAGGTCGACCATTCCACGATGATCGATATCCAGGAATACAGCTGGTCACCGGACAGTCGTTATCTCGCCTATGTAAAAGGCAACCCGGCCAACTCGGGTGGCGATATCTGGTTGTATTCGCTGGGCAACAAAAAAAAATACCAGATGACATCGAGCGATACCAACGACTCCGAACCGGTTTTCGATCCGCAGGGGCGCTATCTGTATTTTGCATCGGATCGGGATTTCAACCTGACATTCGGCGATCGTGATTCCGCATTTATTTACAGCGACTCGACCCGTGTATACGCGGGCTTGCTGACACCCGATTCGCCCGCCTTGCACCGGCCCAAAAGCGATGAAGTATCGATTGGCGATGATGAGGGCGATGACGACGACAACGGCAAAGAGAAAGAAAAACGAATCAATGTCGTGCCGCAGGGTTTCGAGCGCCGGGTGACCGCGCTGAATGAAGCCGGCGGCAACATCGGTGCGTTGTCGGCTAACGACAAGGGGTTGTTCTATTTGTCGGGCCAGCACGATGAAGCAGAGCTCAGGTTCTATGATATCGCAGAGGAAAAGGACGACACCGTACTTACCGGCATTGATGCTTACGTTCTTGCCAGCGGTGGCGAGAAAATACTTTATTCCCATGGGGACGAGTGGGGCATCGTCGATGCGGCCGCCGGGCAAAGTATCGAAAATGGCGGCACGCTCGATCTTTCGACGATGCAGTTGCGGATCGATCCGCTGGTCGAGTGGCGGCAGATGTATGTTGATCAATGGCGCATCGTTCGCGACTGGTTTTACGACCCCAATATGCACGGCAATGACTGGCCGGCGATTCGCGACCAATATGCGCCGCTCGTAGAGCACGTGGCCCACCGCGCAGACCTGGATTACATTTTTGGTGAAATCGCCGGCGAGCTGAATGCGGGCCACAACTACGTGCAATCTGGCGATCAGCCTGCCGTTGAACGGCTCAATGGTGGTCTGCTCGGTGCGGAAATTTTGCCCGCCGATGGATTCTTCCGTGTCGGGAAAATACTTGCCGGCCAGTCCTGGAATGAGCAGGCCCGTTCACCGCTGGCACAGCCTGGAGTCAATATTTCTGCAGGCGATTACATAATTGCCGTCGATGGTGTAAACACCGCCGGCGTCGACAATTTCTATCGCCTGCTGGAGAACAAGGGTGACCGGGTCGTCACTTTGACCGTCAACAGTACCGCTCGCCGGAAAGGGGCGCGTGATGTCATGGTCCGGACCATTACAGGCGAGACGGGCCTGCGTTACCTGGACTGGGTAGACAGCCGCAGGGCAATGGTGGACCGGCTCTCGGGCGGGCGGGTCGGTTATTTTCATCTGCCAAATACAGCGTTCGCGGGTAATCGCGAGTTATACAGGCTGTTTCCGTCGCAGACCCATAAAGACGCGATGCTGGTGGATGTGCGCTACAACGGCGGCGGTTTCATCCCCGATCAGATGGCAGAGGTGATTGGGCGCAAAGCGTTGAGTTACTGGAAACAACGCGGTCTGGATCCTTCATCTACGCCAGGGATCTCGCACGAAGGGCCGAAGGCTGCGCTGATCAATAATTACTCATCGTCAGGGGGTGATGCGTTTCCCTATTATTTCCGTGCAATGGGTCTCGGACCGTTGATCGGGACGCGAACCTGGGGCGGGCTGATCGGTATATCGGGCAACCCGCAACTGGCCGATGGCGGCGGCATACTGACCTCGACGTTCAGATTTATGGATTCGGCCGGCAACTTCGTCATCGAAAACGAAGGGGTGTCACCGGATTACGAGGTCGTGGATCGCCCGGAACTGGTAGCGAGGGGAGAGGACCCGAGTCTCGAGTTCGCCGTGAAGTATTTGCTGGAGCAACTGGAAAAGAATCCACCGAAAGAAATCGTAGCGCCACCGGCGCCGACCAAATTCAGATAATGAACAAGGGTCCGGTGCCGGGCATCAGGTCTCTTTTGATTGTCGACTCGTCGCATTCGGCTGGCAAGAATGCATACATTATGAGTAGACTCTGCGGTCTATTCGTCAAGGGGATTCGGGGATGAAAAAGTTTTTCAAGTGGTTGGGGATGTTTTTCGGCGTCATCGTACTGCTGATCGCAGGTCTGGTCGTCAACGTCACATGGTTCAAACCGGTCAGCATCAATATATTCTTCGAGACGGCGTTTCTCAAATACGCGCTGGAAAGCCCGGAAATGCTCAGCAGCATACGTATGCTGGAACAGATAGGCCTGAATTTTCACAACGACGATCTCGCGGACATATCTCCCGCGCACACCGAGAAACTGAATCAGTGGATGGTCGAGGACCTCGAGATGCTGCATCGCTATGACCGCAGCAAGCTCGAAGGTCAGGCGGCCATATCCTATGACGTGATGGACTGGCTCATGACCAACCAGACCGAAGGCGTCGAATTTACCTGGCATGGCTATCCCGTCAACCAATTATTCGGCGTACAAAATCGCATGCCCAATTTCATGGCGACGATTCATCACGTGGGCAATGAACGCGACGCCAGGCATTACAACACACGCCTGTCCAAGTTCGATACAAAGTTCGACCAGTTGCTCGAAGACCTGAATTTGCGGGAGGAAAAGGGCATCATCCCGCCGACCTTTGTCGTCGAAAAGGTGATTGTGGAAATGAATGACTTCCGCAATACGCCCGCCAAAGAAAATATCCTTTACACATCCTTTGCCGAGAAGCTGGACAAGCTCGAGGATCTCGATGAGGCAACCCGGGCTGAGCTGCTGGCCAGGTCGGAAACCGAGATTAATGGCACCGTGTACCCGGCCTATGACGGCCTGATTAGCTACTTTGAGAAGCTGAGGGCGAAGGCGACTACCAATCACGGCGCCTGGAAGCTGCCGAATGGCGATGCCTTTTACGATTACAAGCTTCGTTCAAGCACATCCACCGATATGACCGCCGATGAAATTCATGACCTTGGGCTGGCCGAGGTGGCACGCATTCAGGCCCAAATGGATGAAATCCTGTCAGCGGAAGGATACAGCGAAGGAACCGTAGCGGAACGGATGGCGCTGCTCAACAAAGAGGAACGCTTTCTGTATACGAATGACGACGAGGGCCGCGAGCAGATCCTCAAGGATTTCCAGGGGATTATTGACGAGATTTCGGAAAAGATGCCCGAGTATTTCGCAACATTGCCCGAGGCCGAGGTCCAGGTGAAGCGGATTCCCGAATTCAGCCAGGCCAACTCGGCTGGCGCATACTACCAGGGGCCATCGATGGACGGATCGCGTCCGGGCGTGTTTTACGCCAACCTTCGCAATCTCGAAGAACACCCGAAATACAGTATGCGTACTCTGGCCTATCACGAAGCGGTGCCGGGCCATCATTTGCAGACGGCCCTGCAGACCGAAATGACCGGCGTGCCCCAGTTCAGGAAAATGATGGGCTTCACGGCGTTTTCCGAAGGCTGGGCATTGTATTCGGAACGGGTTGCCTGGGAAGCGGGCTTCCAGGATGACCCCTACGACAATCTCGGCCGCTTGCAGGCGGAGCTGTTTCGTGGGGTGCGCCTGGTCGTCGATACGGGGATTCATCGCAAACGCTGGTCGCGTGAAAAAGCGATCGATTACATGTATGGCAACACCGGTATGGCGAAACACGAAGTGGTTTCGGAAATCGAGCGCTATTTCGTAATCCCGGGCCAGGCGACGGCCTACAAGGTCGGAATGCTGAATATTCTTGAGCTGCGGGAAAGGGCGATAACCGCTCTAGGAGAAGAATTCGATATCAGGGAATTCCACGACGTCGTGCTGCGCAACGGCGATATCCCGCTGACGATCCTGGAGCAGCAGGTGGATCAGTATATCGCCGGGAAACAGGCAGGTTGAAGGATCAGCGGGTGCCTTTGGCCGTTTGCGCGACGTAGTTACTCACTTCCTCTTCGATCCGCGCGGCTTCGTGTTCCATCGCAATCAAATGCCGGTCGCTCATCTGGCCGGCTTTGCGCACGCTCGCGCTACCGCCGCTTTGGTCGAGGTGTACGGCTGCATGCTTTCTCAGCTCACGCCGATTCCCGCGCAAACGGTTCTCCAGCGTATCCAGCATGCCCTTGACGCGCTCGAAATCCCTGTCCTTCGTGGCGCGGTTGTTGGTCCGGAACCTTTCCGGTGAGCGTGTATCGGCCGCAGAATGCCTGGACCGGATACCGGTTTCGGGGAGCCTGGACTGGGTATGATCGTCGGCCCTGTTGAACCTGCCAACCGTGGTGCGGGCCAGGCGGTTGGTACTGACCCCGCCGGACAACTGCATGCCTTTGGAGCGTACCGCTTCGATCATTTGCTTGCGCATCGAGTCGATACGGTCCTGGATCGCCGAATTGCGATAGATCAGTCTATTGGTGAATTCCCGGTCGGTCTCTGGCGAAGCTGCCGCGATGTTCGGCGATAGCGCCGCCAGGATCACTATCAGCAACGATATGACGATCCTGCGCAGGTTGTGTCTGGATGGGATCTTGGTATTTCTCATCGCAAGGCTCCTGGCGCACATTATACAAGGATAGACAAGTATCCACATCCGTTGTTTAGCACGGGTATCTTTTGGCTTTGCGGCCAATCGGGACGCGGATTTGATATGCTTGTCCCACCGCTCACGAAGATCGTCAAAAAAACCAATATGGCACTGGATAAAGACGCATTGAATTCGCTGCGTATGGACAGCAACGCACGGTCTGAGGCTCCTGCCGGCGTGAGCAAGTGGATGCTGCCGGTTGTCGCGACCGCGCTTTCCATGATCGCGCTGGTATGGTTTTTTGGTTCCGCCGAGCCGGGGACGGTTGTCGGGACCGTGGTTGCCCGCGCCCCGGCAACCCAGGGCAACGTTTCCCGAGGCACGATCCTGAACGCATCGGGCTATGTCGTGGCCCGCCGGTTGGCCACGGTGTCTTCCAAGGTCACCGGAAAAATCAGGGCGGTCCTGGTCGAAGAAGGCATGTCGGTGACCGAAGGCGACATCCTGGCGCAGCTCGATGACAGTACTGTGCGGGCCCGGCTGGCGCTGGCTGCCGGGCAGACCCATGCCGCCGTGAGCAGCCTGGCGGAAACCCGGGTACGGCTGGAAGAGGCGCCGCGAAAGCTAAAGCGCAATGAATCCCTGCGTGAGGAGAAGCTGGTCAGTGCGGCGGAACTCGATGCGGCGCAATCTGAAGTCAACGCGTTTCAGGCTCGTCTGACGGCCGATCACAGCAACGTAGCGGTTGCACAGAGAAACCAGGACCTGATCGAACAGGATCTCGACGACCTGACCATACGCGCGCCTTTTTCGGGCGTTGTGGTTTCCAAGAACGCACAGCCAGGGGAGATGATCTCGCCGATCTCAGCGGGCGGCGGCTCCATCCGAACCGGAATCTGCACCATCGTCGATATGGATTCGCTTGAAATCGAGGTCGAGGTCAACGAGGCTTATATCAACCGGGTCAGCAGCGGTCAGCGTACCGAGGCGACGCTGGACGCCTACCCGGACTGGACAATATCTTCGCAGGTGATCAACATCGTGCCGACGGCCGACAGGCAAAAAGCGACGGTCAAGGTCCGGATCCGGTTCGACGAACTGGATTCACGAGTTTTGCCGGACATGGGAGTCAAGGTGCGCTTCCTGGAATCCGCGCGGGAGAACCGGGCCGGCGAGCGGATGACAAATGCGGCTTTGGCATTGGTGCCGGAAGCGGCTGTCCATCGATCCGCCGGCGCCAATTATGTCTGGATCGTAAATGACGGCAAACTGGAACGCCGTGCGGTTAGCACCGGCATTGCCAGAAACGGCATGATCGGGATACTGTCCGGGGTCAGGCCGGGCGAGGTTGTGGTCAGCGCCGATCCGGGAGGTCTGTCCGAAGATATGTCGGTGCGGATTCAGGAATAACAAAAAACTTTAGCCAGAGGTCGGCATGACGTTACTCGTAGATCTGAAAGATGTCAGCAAAAACTACCAGCGCGGGCCGGAGACGATCCACGTACTGGAAAACCTCAGCGCCAACGTGCCCGAAGGCGATTTTCTGGCGCTGATGGGGCCGTCGGGATCCGGCAAGACCACATTGCTCAATCTGATCGGCGGCATCGATCGCCCGACCAGTGGCAATATTTCCGTAGGCGGGCAGGACCTGAACAGCCTGTCTGAGAGCGCGCTGGGGAAATGGCGGTCCCGGCACGTCGGCTTTATCTTCCAGCTCTATCACTTGTTGCCGGTGCTCAGTGCGGCGAGAAACGTCGAGTTGCCGCTGTTGTTGACCAACCTGGGGCGCAGTGAACGCAAACAGCGCGTAGCGGCGGCATTGTCGCTGGTCGGGCTCGGCGATCGCGCCGATCACAAGCCTGCCCAGTTGTCTGGCGGGCAGGAACAAAGAGTAGGCATTGCGCGCGCCAT
>BFAU01000154.1 GCA_008975185.1 bacterium MnTg04
CGGTCAGCAAGTGGCCTCGCGCCAGCAGACAAGTCAGCGCCAGGCGAAGCTGGTGGTCCTTGCCGAGTATGATTTCATTGAGTTGATCGAGAACGGCGCTTACCAGTTGCTGCTGTTCCGTTACCCGGCTTTCGTTTGCCGTTGCCGCCGCCTGTCGATTCATCGCTGAAACCCCGATCCAGAAATAACTGCTTGATGATGAGTATGGCTCGACCGTCTTTTGGTCGGATCATCCCGAAAACCCAGCCTATCAGCTTGTTATCGCCGTGGCTGTGACCTGCTTAACATAGATCAGGGCTGCCTTGGTTCGGTTCACGGCGGGGCGCATCGTCATCAAGCGCCCAGCTTACGAACTTTTTCCATTTGCTCACGCCACCGGGTCTGCGCATCTTCCATTTCCGCGACCCGCTGTCGTTCTTTTTCTACGACGGCGGCTGGCGCGTTGGCCGCAAAATTCGGGTTGGCCAATTTTTGCTTGCTGCGCTGCAAGTCTTTATCCAGTTTCTCGATTTGCTTGTTCAGTCTTGCCAGTTCGGCATCGCGATCGATCACACCGGCCATCGGCACCAGGATTTCCATCGTGCCGAGCAAGGCGGTGGCAGAGTCCGGCGCCGACTCATCGCCGGCAAGAACACGAACGCTTTCCAGTTTCGCGATATGCGACAGAAAGTCCTGTAGCTTTTCCAGCCTGTTTCGATCCTCGGCCGAGGCGTTTTTCAGGATTAGCGGCAATGGTTTGGCCGGGGCGATGTCCATTTCAGCGCGAATTTGCCTGACGCCGAGAACCAGGCCTTGCAGCCAGGCCATGTCCTGCTCCGCCTTTTGGTCGCGGTCGAATTGGTCCGCGCCGGGGTACGGCGCCAGCATGATGGTATCGCCGCCGGTGCCGGCCAGCGGAGCGACTTTTTGCCAGATTTCCTCGCTGATAAACGGCATCAGCGGGTGGATAGCGCGCAACAAGGCTTCGAGTACGGTAATCAGTGTCCGCCGCGCCCCTCTTTTCGCGCCGTCACTGGCGGTATCGTCTTGGAGCACGGCCTTAGACAATTCCAGGTACCAGTCGCAGAACTCGTTCCAGGTAAATTCGTACAAGGCCTTCGCCGCGAGATCGAGCCGATACGCTTTCATTTGCCGGGAAACTTCCACGGCGGCGGCGCAAAACCGCGAACGAATCCACCGATCCGCCAGGCTGTATTCACAATCGCCGCCTGGCCCGCAATCGTGTCCTTCGGTGTTCATCAGTACATAGCGCGCCGCGTTCCACAGCTTGTTGCAAAAATTGCGATAGCCCTCGATACGACCCAGCTCAAAACGAATATCCCGGCCGGTGGTCGCGAGGCTGGCAAAAGTGAAACGCAAACTGTCGGCGCCATAGGCGTCGATGCCATCTGCAAATTGTTTACGGGTGGCCTTTTCTATTTTTGGTTTCAGGTGCGGCTGCATCAGGCCGCTGGTTCGTTTTTCCAGCAGGCTGTCCAGATCGATGCCATCGATAAGATCCAGCGGGTCGAGCACGTTGCCCTTGGATTTGGACATTTTCTGGCCGTCCTGATCGCGAATCAGGCCATGGATATAGATTTCCCTGAACGGGACCTCTCCGGTGAACTTCAGACCCATCATGATCATGCGGGCGACCCAGAAGAAAATAATGTCAAAGCCGGTGACCAGTACGCTGGTCGGATAAAAGGAATCCAGCGCATCGGTTTTTTCGGGCCAGCCCAGCGTGGAGAATGGCCACAGGGCCGATGAAAACCAGGTGTCGAGCACGTCTTCGTCCTGGCGCAGAGCGAGATCCGCAGGCAACCTGTATTTTCGCCGAACGGTAGTTTCATCGGCCGCGACATAGATATTGCCCTGCTCGTCATACCAGGCCGGGATGCGGTGCCCCCACCACAGTTGCCGGCTGATGCACCAGTCCTGGATATTGCGCATCCATTCGAAATAAGTCTTCGACCAGTTCGCGGGGACGAAACGAATATCGCCATTTTCGACGGCGGCAATTGCGGGTTTCGCCAGCGGTGCGATTTTTACGTACCACTGGTCGGTCAAGTAGGGTTCGACGATCGCGTGACTGCGGTCGCCACGTGGAATCATCAGCCTGTGGTTCTCGACCCGGTCGATCAGACTCAAAGCCTCCAGGTCCGCGACCACTTTTTCCCTGGCAACGAAGCGATCGAGCCCGCGATAGGCTGGCGGGCAATTTTCGTTCATCGAGGCGTCATCGCCCAGGACGTTGATGATATCGAGATTATGCCGCTGGCCGATTGCATAATCGTTGAAATCGTGTGCCGGCGTGATTTTCACACAACCGCTGCCGAACTCGGGATCGACGTAATCGTCTGCGATCACCGGGATCAGCCGGTCGCACAATGGCAGGCGCACTTGTACGCCGATCAGCGATGCATAGCGTTCATCGTCCGGATGGACTGCAACCGCGGTGTCGCCGAGCATGGTCTCGGGACGCGTCGTGGCGACCGTCAAATGGCCATCGCCATCGGCCAGTGGATATCGCATATGCCAAAGATGGCCGTCTTCTTCCTGCGAGAGGACTTCAAGATCGGACAATGCCGTGTGCAGGACAGGGTCCCAGTTGACCAGCCGTTTGCCGCGGTAGATCAGCCCTTCATCATAGAGTCGCTCGAAAACCGTCAATACCGCCGCGGACAGGCCTTCATCCATCGTGAATCGTTCGCGGCTCCAGTCCACCGACGATCCCATGCGTCTGAGTTGCCCTGAAATCGTATCGCCCGATCGTTCCTTCCATCGCCAGACGCGGTTGACGAATTCGTCACGGCCGAGGTCGCGGCGATGCAGCCCTTCGTCACTAAGCAGCCGCTCGACCACCATCTGGGTCGCGATGCCCGCGTGATCGGTCCCGGGTTGCCAGAGCGTGTTTTGCCCCAGCATCCGGTGATAACGGGTCAGCGCGTCCATGATCGTGACCTGGAAAGCGTGGCCCATGTGCAAGGTGCCGGTGACATTTGGCGGCGGGATCATGATGCAATAAGGCTGACCCTGGCCCGTTGGCGCGAAGTATCCGTTTTCTTCCCAGCGCCGGTAAATGCGTTGTTCGATTTCCCCGGGGGAATAAGTCTTGTCCATAAGATTCCTGTCAGGATGCCGGGGGTCAGTCGTCTGGGTCCGGCGACACTTCGAGGTAGTCACGCAGGATCTGGTCGATCAATTCAGGGAGTTCGTTGCGCAAGCGGTTGGACACTTGCTCGAATAACGACGCTTCCATTTCCTGAAAAGCCGAATGGAGCAGCTGGTCGGTCAGTTCGAAGCTGCGGGATGCCAGTTCGGTTTGCAGTTCGGCCAGGCGATTTTCATCGAACAGCGGCTGCGCAGCCACGGCGGCATCGGCGCCGGTTTCCGCGTCATCGGTGATTACATCGGTGAGAACCGGGATCGGGTCAGGGTTTTTTCCGTCGCTGGCGTTCATATCGCGGATT
>BFAU01000155.1 GCA_008975185.1 bacterium MnTg04
CGGCGCCGGTACTCGGCGGGTTGATGCTGGTGGTCGCCAGTGTGGGCATGCTGGTCAACCTCGTCAGCTACGCCATACTGAGCGCGGATTCGCGCGATAACCTCAATCTGAAAGGCGCCAGCCTGCACGTTCTTGGCGATCTCCTCGGCTCAGTGGGCGCAATCGTGGCAGCCATCGTGATCATGCTGAGCGGCTGGACCCCGATCGATCCCCTGCTGTCTGTATTCGTCGCCATGCTGATCCTGCGCAGCGCATGGAAGCTGTTGCGCAAGTCCACCCACATCTTGCTCGAGGGCGCGCCCGAGTGGCTGGATACGGACCGGATGCGCGAGGAGCTGGTTTCACGGATACCGCAGATCAACGATATACACCACGTCCATGTGTGGAGCCTGAACGCGGAAAACACGCTGATGACGATGCACGCGGTCATAAACGCCGACGCGGATCAGACTAGCGTCCTGCAATCGATCAAGGATCTGCTGTGGGAGGACTTCGGCATCGGTCATTCGACGATCGAGCTGGATATCGACAGCCGCAGCGATGAGGAACTAAGCGCGGATTTCGTCGAGTAATTTTCGACAGGCTGCTAGAATTGCGGCAGATGTTCGGGCTGTATGCCAACGTGCGCCCGGCGCGTACTTATGTGACCGGCGGGCGTTTCGAGGACGTCGATATCGTGCTGATCCGGGAAAACACCGAGGGCCTGTATGTCGGTGTCGAGCATTTCATCCCGATCGACGACGACCCGCACGCGGTCGCCGAGGCTTCGGGCATCATCACGCGGTCGGGTTCGCGGCGGATCGCCGAATATGCGTTCGAGTATGCCATCGCCCAGGGCCGCAAGAAAATTACCATCGTGCACAAGGCCAATATCCTGAAATGCCTGTCCGGATTGTTCCTGGAAACCGCCAGCCAGGTCGGTGAAAAATACCAGGACCGGATCGAGATCGACACCGGTATTGTCGATGCTTGCGCCATGCAGCTCGTCCAGGACCCGTCGCAGTTCGACATGATCCTGACCACCAACATGTTCGGCGATATTTTGTCCGATCTGATGGCCGGGCTGGTCGGCGGCCTGGGCCTGACGCCCGGCGCAAACATCGGCAAGGACGCGGCCATTTTCGAAGCCGTGCACGGCTCGGCGCCGGATATCGCAGGCAAAGGTATCGCCAATCCGACCGCCCTGCTGCTGGCGGCGGCGATGATGCTCGACCATGTCGGTGAGAACGACAAGGCAGCGCGTCTGCGTGACGCCATCCAGGCTACGATCGACGACGGCGATTGCCTGACCGGCGATCTCGGTGGCAAGGCCGGGACCGACGAATACGCCCAGGCCGTGATCACCAAACTGGCCTGAATATCTCAACAGCGGGCGACAACACCGCGGTTTTGGTCCTGGCAGGATCAGGGATTCATTTGTAATCAGGCTGTTTTTTCTTTATTTTTATATAGTTATATCGTTTTTATAAGGTAATTTCATCTTAGACTATCTTTGGTGCAAGACCCGGATTGGTTGCCGCTCATTCGGGCATATCGAATTCGATAACATCCCAGCGCTGCGTCTCCTCGTGCCTGGCCTGGCGGCGCATGGCATCCACAATCGAGAGTTCGTTCCACGACACGACTTCATCCGCAATCTTGGCAATTTCCGGCGCAATCTCCTGCGTGCTCCCGAAGTGCTCGATAACAATGACCGGCTTGTCGGACGACTTCGCAACCAACAGCGTAAAGTCTATCCATTCATGGAATTCGTCGTACAACCCCGCCAGGATAATAACGATCTCGGCAGGTTCGATTTGCTCGCGGAGTTCGTCCTTGAGCGCCTCTTCCGCGTCCTCCGCAGGAACCTTGTCCGGTACGGCGCTGTTACTGTAGAAAAAGTTGGTCGTGCTTTCAAGATATTCGAACAAACGATGATAGTCTTCGTGTTCCTGAAAGGCGTGGCTGGCAAAAATACGGATCGGGTTGTCCTGGGACACGATGCTCACCTCTCTGTTTGCGATAGTGTACCGAACCAGCCGCCACGGCGGCCAGTTTTGCGTTGTGGCCCTGACACGGCTGGGCTAGAGTGGCATCGCAACTACCAGAATATTGTTGCCTGGAGCCCCCCGATAACCGATGCGATTGCTTTTGTACAATATCCGCTATGCCGCGGGCGTGGGCTCCCGGTTCAATTTGCCGGTGCCGGGGGCAGGCTATATCAAGGGCAGTCCCGAAACGCTGCAGCGAATCACCGCGTTCATAAAATCGGAAGATCCGGATATCGTCGGGCTCGTGGAAGTCGATTCGGGGTCGATACGCTCACGCCTGGTCAACCAGGCCGAACAAATAGCCGAGGCGATCGGCCACTACTCGGTCTACCAGTGCAAGTACGGTGAAGAATCCATACAAAAAAGCCTGCCGATAATCCGCAAACAGGTTAACGCTTTCCTGGCCGCGCCGCGCTTGCATGGCGAGCGGTTTCATTACATGAACACCGGCGTCAAGCGCCTGATCATCGAACTTGAACTTGCAGACCTGGCTGTGTTCCTGGTTCATCTGTCGCTGAAATACCGCCATCGGCATTCTCAATTGCGCCATTTGCACGACCTCGTTCGCGAGTGCCCGAAACCGGTAATCGTCGCCGGGGATTTCAACACATTCTGGGGTGAGGACGAGATATACCTGTTTATGCAGGCCGCCGGGCTGCGCAGCGCCAACGTCGAGAGTTTGCCCTCCTACCCCAGCCGGGCGCCCCGCAAGGAGCTCGATTTCATCCTCTACGGCGAGGGTATCAAAGTCACGGACTTCAGGATTCCCGATGTCCGCTTGTCCGATCATTTGCCGCTGATCTGCGATTTCGAAATGGCCGGGTAATTACCGATGTTGCGGTGCAGTCAGTAACTGATAGGATTCGCTGATTCAGCAATATCCCAGGACTTCCGGCCGCGCACAGACCGACCAGCTGCCACCAATTTTCGGAGAAAAAATGATGACGGAAGAAAACAAGATCGCGAACTGGACGCTGGAGCGCGACGGCAATGACATCGCCTGGCTGTGCCTGGATATGGCCGATGCCGGCGCCAATGTCCTGTCACAACCGGTCATGCGTGAACTGGCCGGACATTTGTCCGAGCTGGAATCCAGTCATCCAGCCGGGCTGGTCATTTGGTCGGGCAAGAAAAGCGGCTTCGTTTTCGGCGCCGATATCAAGGAGTTCACCAACCTCGCCACCGAAGCCATGGTTTTCGAGATGACCCGCCTCGGTCAGCAGGTCATGGCCCGGATCGAGGCACTGCCCTGCCCCAGCGTCGCGTTGCTCAATGGTTTCGCGCTCGGCGGCGGTCTCGAACTGGCGCTGGCTTGCGATTATCGGGTCGCTGCGGACAATGGCCGGGTCAGCGTGGGCCTGCCCGAAGTCAAATTGGGGATCAACCCGGGCTTTGGCGGCACGGTACGGGCGGTGCGCATTATCGGTGTCAGCGAGGCGATGAACCTGATGCTCAGCGGCCGGTTCTTGCGTGCCGAAAAGGCGCTGAAAATCGGCCTGCTCGACCGGCTGGTCCCCGCTGAGGAAATGCGCGCGGCAGCCGAGATCATGATTCGCAACAAGCCGCCACGGCAACAACCTCCGCTAAAAGAAAAATTGATGAACCTGCCGCTGATCCGCAATTGGGTCGCCGCGGCAATCAAGAAGCAGGTTGCCTCCCGCGCCAACCCCAGGCACTACCCGAGCCCGTTCGCGATGATCGAACTGTGGCGGAAGTATGGCGCTTCCGACGCTCAATACGAAGCCGAGGCAAAGCTGATATCGCGGCAGATGGTCAGCGCTACCGGGCAAAACCTGATCCGCGTGTTCATGCTCCAGGACCGGATGAAATCGCTGGGCGGCAAGATGAAAAGCCATGTGCAGCGCCTGCATGTCATTGGCGCCGGCACCATGGGCGGTGGCATCGCCGCGTGGTCTGCGTTACGCGGTATCGAAGTGACCTTGCAAGACCGCGAAGAAAAGTATGTAGAACCGGCGCTGAAAAGGGCCCGCAAGCTGTTCGAGAAAAAAACCCGCACGCCGGGCGATTACGAGGCTGCGGTCGCGCGGCTGAAAATGGATGTGGATGGCGAAGGCATCGAGGATGCGGACCTCATCATCGAAGTGATATACGAGAACATCGAGGACAAGAAATTGCTGTATGCGGACCTGGTCACGCGGATGAAACCCGAAGCCTTGCTGGCGACCAACACTTCCAGCCTGATGCTCGAAATTTTGTCGGCCGATCTACCCGATCCAACGCGTTTGTTCGGACTGCATTTTTTCAACCCGGTCGATAAAATGCCGCTGATCGAAGTCATCAGCAAACCCGATACACCCCGGGAAATAGTCGCCCAAGGCATTGCCTTTGCCCAGCGAATCGACCGTCTGCCCCTGCCGTGCAGCAGTGCGCATGGATTTGTCGTCAACCGTGTGCTGATCCCCTATATGACCGAAGCATCGCTGATTGCCGAAGAAGGCGTTGCCGGGCCGCTGATCGACCAGGCCGCGCTGGACTTTGGCATGCCGATGGGACCCGTTCACTTGTCCGACATCGTCGGCCTGGATGTGGCGCTCAGCGTCTCGCAGATCCTCGGCGAAGCTTTTGATTCTCCGGTTCCTGCGATCCTGGAGAAACTGGTTGCCGAGAAAAAACTGGGCATGAAGACCGGCGAAGGCTTTTACCGGTGGGTGGACGGCAAACCCGTGAAATCGAAAACCGATGGCGAGACAGCGCCGGACGATATCACCGACCGGCTGTTCATGCCGTTACTCAACGCAGCGGTCGCGTTATGGAGCGAAGGGGTCATCGACGATCTCGATTTACTCGACGCCGGCGTTATTTTCGGCACCGGTTTCGCTCCGTTCCGTGGCGGGCCTATTCATTACGCCCGCAACCGCGGCATAAACGATATCGTCGCAACCATGAATAGACTGGCCGACAAGCATGGCGACAGGTTTAGGCCACACCAGGCCTGGAGCCGCATCGAGGTAGGCAAATGACCATCGACAAAGACCAAAAACCCCGCGGACAATCGATGATCAGGATGCTGGCCATGCCCAAGGATACCAACTGGCTGGGCGATATATTCGGTGGCTGGCTGATGTCGCATGCGGATATCGCGGGGGGTAACCAGGCCTACCAGCGAGCCGGCGGCAACGTGGTCACCATCGCCGTGGATGATTTCGAGTTCATCCGGCCGGTTTATGTCGGCGATGTGGTTACCTTTTACTGCCGTATCTGCAAGACCGGCACCACCTCGATTACTATCGGTATAGAAATGTTTGTCGACCGGCCCGGCGAGCCGCCCGACCATCATTTCATTGTCGCCAGCGCCAGGATGATTTATGTTCACATCGGCGACGACCGCCGACCCAGGCCCATTCCGGAAGAATTAACCAAAACCCAGTAGGGATGGGTTTCACAGCATGTTATTATCAAGGCTGTACCGTAGTGTGATGTATATCAATGC
>BFAU01000156.1 GCA_008975185.1 bacterium MnTg04
CTTCGCTCCGCTGGAGAACCCGCAGATAGCCATTTCCGTGCTGGTCGAAAACGGCGGCAGCGGCGGCAGAGCCGCCGGGCCGGTGGTCCGACAGGTCCTCGATGCCTGGTTCCAGGGGCAGAACCAGTGATTTTTATTGAGGCCGAACAGTTCCGACCCAATCGCGCGCTGAGTTTCGCGGGGCGCCTCCTGCGCAAGCTATGTATCGACGGCCCGCTGCTGATCGCCTTGCTGCTGCTGGCTGGTGCCGGTCTGTTCGTGCTGTACAGCGCAGGCGGCCAGCAGGCCGACCTGGTTTTACGGCAACTGCTCAGGGTCGGGGTTGCCCTCGCCGCCTTGCTGGTCGTAGCCCAGATACCGCCAAAATACCTGCGTATGTGGTCTCCATGGTTGTACCTGGCCGGCATGATAATGCTGATACTGGTGCTGGTAACGGGCGCCAGCGGTAAGGGCGCGCAACGCTGGCTCGACCTCGGCCTGTTCCGCTTTCAGCCGGCGGAAATCATGAAGCTGGCAGTCCCGATGATGGCCGCTTGGGTTTTACATGGCCGGCGCCTGCCTCCGGACGCCAAGGACCTGTTAAAGCTGCTGGTCATCATTTTGCTGCCGACGATCCTGATCGCCACGCAACCCGACCTTGGCACCGCATTGCTGATCTGTGCGTCGGGCATCCTGCTGATCCTGCTCGCCGGTTTGTCGGGCCGTTTCATTCTGCTGGCAGGCGGGCTCGCGATGGGTGCACTGCCGTTACTTTGGCACTTCATGCGCGATTATCAGAAACAACGCGTACTGACCTTTCTCAACCCGGAAACCGACCCGCTCGGATCCGGGTATCACATTATCCAGTCGAAAATCGCGATCGGGTCAGGCGGGGTATTTGGCAAGGGCTGGCTGAACGGGTCCCAGGCCCACCTGGAATTTCTGCCCGAACGATCGACGGATTTCATTTTCGCCGTACTCGGAGAGGAATTTGGTCTGCTTGGGCTGTTGTCGATGCTTGTCGCTTATCTTTTCGTGGTCAGCCGCGGCTTGTATATCGCCGTACACGGACAGGACACCTTTTGCCGCCTGCTCGCCGGGTCAATCAGCCTGACTTTCTTTATTTACGTTTTTGTCAATGCCGGCATGGTCACAGGCCTGCTGCCCGTCGTCGGGATTCCCCTGCCCCTGGTTAGTTATGGCGGAACTTCGATGGTGACCCTGATGGTGGGTTTCGGTATGCTGATGTCTTTCCAGTCGCATCGAAAACTGCTGCCAACGTGACCCGACCATTGCCTCTGACGCTCACCGGACCCGACAAAACCAGTTTTCGTTTTTTCATTTTTATTTTCTTGCTGGTGCTGGTTGTTCCGGCCCGCGCCATCGACATCGACAGAGCAGACGTTCGCGCATTTATTCTGGAAATGCAGCGCGATCATGGATTCGATAACGGCCAACTGGCGGGCTGGCTCAGCCAAGCGGAATCCAAGCCAGGAATCATCGAGCTGATCAGCCGGCCGGCGGAAAAAGTGAAGCCGTGGCATGAGTACCGGCAGATATTCCTGGGCGATGAACGCATTAGACGCGGCAAGGAGTTTTACCGAAACAACCTGGCAGCCATCCTGTCCGCGGCCGATACTTCCGGCGTCGATGCGGAGATTATCGCCGCCATCATCGGCGTGGAAACCTATTACGGAGACCGCCCGGGCAAGAACAGGATCATTGACGCACTCAGTACGCTGGCTTTCGATTACCCACCACGGCAGAAATTCTTTAGACGGGAACTGGCCAAATTCTTCGAACTGGCCCGCGCACAAGGAATGGACCCGCTCACGCCCGTCGGGTCCTATGCGGGCGCCATGGGCATGCCGCAGTTCATGCCCAGCAGTTACCTGGCTTATGCTGAGGATGGCGATGGCGACGGCAAGAAGGACATCTGGGAGAACATCGCCGATGTCACCGCCAGTGTCGGCCATTACCTCGTACATCACGGCTGGAAAAGTGAAGCCACCATTGCGGTGCCGGCGCAAGTCCCGGCGGCAATGACGGCCGCGGCGCCCGGCAAAGCGCTGGGCCTGGACACCAGCGTGGGCCAGTTGCGCGCACAAGGGGTGCACTTCGACAGCGGGCAGATGGATGAGCAAACGCCGGCAGTCCTGATCCAGCTGGAAAGCGAAAATGGGCCGGTTTTCTGGGTCGGGTTTGCCAACTTCCACGCAATTACCCGTTACAACCGCAGCCGGATGTACGCGATGGCAGTTTTCGAGCTGGCCAGTGAAATCAAAAAACGACAGCCGGCAGATTCTGAATAAGGTAACGACATTATTGGCTATCGCCGTCTTGTTGCCGGCCCTGCCCGCCTGTGCGGGCCGCAAAGACAGCGCGCCGTCCACACCGGTGGCGCCCGGGCAGATTCGGGAAGTCGTTCCAAAAGTGGAACCCAGGAGCGCCAGTGGCAACCCGGCATTCTATGAAGTCCGTGGAAAACGTTATCACGTGCTGGATGATGCAGACGGTTACCGGGAAAGCGGCGTGGCGTCCTGGTACGGTAAAAAATTCCATGGCCGCCCGACGGCGACCGGCGAGCGATTCGATATGTACGCGGCAAGCGCCGCGCACAAAACATTGCCGCTGCCGGCGTACGCGCGGGTAACGAACCTGGAAAACGGCCGCAGCATTATCGTTCGCATCAACGATCGCGGACCCTTTGTAGCCAACCGCCTGATCGACCTTTCCTATGGCGCCGCCGTGGAGCTGGACATGATCGGAAACGGCACCAGTTTTGTCGAAGTCGAGGTCGTTACCCCGAAATCCGGGCGCGGGAAACATGGCGGCGGCCGGCTACCCATGGTTCCCGGCACCCTTTTTGTGCAGGTTGGTGCGTTTTCCGACCGCGGCAACGCGTCCCGCCTGCGATCCATGCTGCTCAACGCTGGCCTAAAGGACGTGGTCATCCGCAAGGATCGCGTGGATGGCCGGCGAATCTACCGCGTCCGCGTAGGCCCGGTCGCCAATGTGGATGAATTCGACGCCACTGTTGAACGGGTTGGCGAGCTCGGCGTCAGCGATGCATATCTCGCGACTGAATAGGCCGGCGGTTTTTTTGTGCGCGGGTTGCCTGCAAAGCTGTCAACTCTGACGCAGCCGAATTACAATTCATTTTATCACCAGGCAAGCACCGTTTCCCGGAAGGAACCATGAACAGAAAATCGCAAGGACTCCTGTCGCTCGTTCTGCTGGCGCTGATCGCTTTGCCGGTCGCGGCGCAAGACACGCCGATCCCCGCACCGCCGGCGATCAACGCGACCGCGTGGATACTGATGGAAGCGCATTCCGGGTTCGTGCTCGGCGAAAAAAATCCGAGCCAGCATATCGAGCCAGCCAGTATCACCAAAATGATGACCGCGTTTGCGGTTTTCAATGAGCTGGCCAATGGCGATATTTCGCTAACCGACATGGTGCAGGTCAGCGAGAAAGCCTGGCGCACGCCCGGCTCGCGGATGTTTATCGAGGTAAACAGCCAGGTTTCCGTCGAGGAACTGTTGCAGGGGATGATCGTCCAGTCGGGGAACGACGCGAGTGTTGCGCTGGCCGAATTCGTTGCCGGCAGCGAAGAAACTTTTGCCGAAATGATGAACCAGTACGCGGTACAGCTCGGCATGGTCGATTCCAGCTTCCGGAACAGCACCGGCCTGCCGGCGAAGGACCATTACACTTCGCCGCGTGACATCGCGATACTGGCCCGGGCGCTGATCGAGCGGTTCCCGGTTTATTACCGCTGGTATTCGCAAAAGGAATACACCTACAACGGAATTACCCAGCGCAACAGGAATGCACTGCTGTGGCAGGATACGACGGTCGACGGCATCAAGACCGGACATACCGAATCGGCCGGTTATTGCCTGGTATCGTCGGCGAACCGCGGCCCGATGCGGCTGATATCGGTGGTTATGGGCACGCCCAGTTCACGGGCGCGCAGCGATGCCAGCCAGGCGATGCTCAACTACGGCTTTCGCTTTTACGAAACTCATGAATTGTATGCCGCCGGGCAGAGCGTCAACGATATCCGGGTCTGGAAGGGAACCCGGGAAAGAGCCGGCCTCGGTGTAAAACAGGGACTCTTCATCACCATCCCGAGGGGCCGCTATGACGACCTGCGGGCGGAGATAGACCTGCCGCCGCAAATTCTGGCTCCGCTGAGCACCGAACAGGCGATCGGCGAAATACGGGTCTCGCTGGATGAGCGGTTGATCGCGCAACAACCCCTGTACCCGCTGGCCAATATCCCTCTGGGCGGTTTTTTCGATCGTGCAATCGATGAAATCAAGCTTTGGTTTGACTGATCGGAAACGCAGCCTGTGAACGATCGACACCGGTTGTGTTTTCTTGACGGCGAAATGCTGCCGCTGGCCAAAGCGAAGGTTTCGGTACTCGACAGAAGTTTCCTGTTCGGCGACGGCGTATACGAAGTCATCCCGGTTTACGATGGCCAGCCGTTCGTCCTCGATTCACATCTGCAAAGGCTGGCCAACAGCCTGTCCGCGGTGCATATGCGCTGCGATTTCGATTTTGCCGGCCTGGTCGCACGGCTGATCAAACAAAATGGCGGCGGCGACATGGCAATCTATATCCAGGTCAGCCGCGGTGCGCCAAAGGAAAGAAACCACCTGATTCCGGCGGCGATCGAGGCGACCGTTTTCGCGATGACGCAAGCCTTCCCGGCGCCATCGGAAAAGGCAATGGAAACCGGTGTATCGGCGACGATCTGCGAGGATTTTCGCTGGCAGCGCTGCGACATCAAGGCGACATCGTTGCTGGCCAATGTGATGCTCCGGCAACAGGCGGCCGACCAGGATGCGGATGAAGCCATACTCGAAAGAGACGGGATGATTACCGAGGGCTCGTCCAGCAGCGTATTCGCGTTGATCGACGACACGTTGCGCACAGCCGAGGACGCGCCCGTATTGTTGCCCGGGACGACGCGCGACCGGGTCATCGATGTTGCGCGCGACCTGGGAATAACCGTAGTCAGCCGGGGATTCAGCAAGACCGAGTTATACGAGGCAGACGAAGTCTGGATCTGCAGCGCGTTGCGCGAGCTTTTGCCGGTTACCCGGCTGGATGGCCGGCCGGTCGGAGATGGATTGCCGGGGCCGGTATGGAAAAAAGTTTACCGGGCTTTTCAAATTGCCAAAAGATCCTGCTGACACATTGCTCGAGTTCCCCTGTGATTTTCCGATCAAGGTCATGGGAAAGTATGCCGATGATTTTGAGGCCCTGGTCACGGAGATCGCCGAGCGTCATGTCGGCGCCTTACCGGCCGGAGCAGTCAGTTCGCGGCCGAGCAGCAACCGGCGGTTTGTCGCGGTCACCATCGTGATCAGGGCGCAAAGCAAGCGGCAACTGGATGAGTTGTATCTGGAACTGACCTCCACTGAACAAGTCCTGATGGCGTTATGAACCGGCCTGCCGATGTCGTTATCAAGCGGCTGGGG
>BFAU01000157.1 GCA_008975185.1 bacterium MnTg04
ATGCGGCCCAGCGCCCGTTACCCGACGCTGGAAACGCGGGTCATGGATGTCTGTACCGACCTGGAAGACGCCCTGAGCCTTGCGGCGCTGGTGGTCTGCATCCTGCGCATGTTGTACCGGCTGCGGCTCGCCAACAAAGGCTGGCGCAATTACAACCGCATGCTGCTCAATGAAAACCGCTGGCGCGCCATGCGTTACAGCTTCGATCAGGGCCTGCTGGATCTGGCAAAGGGGCAACTGGTGCCGGTACCGGAGCTGATGGATGAATTGACGGAACTGATCCGTGACGATGCCGAAGCGATCGGTTGCCTTGACGAAGTTGTCCGTTGCCGCGAGATATTCGCCAGGGGAACCAGCGCGCACCATCAGCTCCGGGTTTATCAAGACGCGATCGATAAGGGCGCCGAACAACACGATGCGTTGTGCCAGGTCGTCGATTACCTGATCGAGGAAACCGCGAAAGGATTGTGAAAACAATCGCTGGCCGCGGCGGGGAACCCCATCGGGCCTGAAGGCCCTCCTGCAAGATCGGGGATGGCTTGAGCCGGTCGCTGCGATCGGGGAAACTGCGATGGTTTGCAGGAAACAGGAAGCCGCAGCACGATGCCCGATCTGAATTTTCACCGGCGATTGTCGGTCGCCCCGATGATGGAGTGGACCGACCGGCATTGCCGATATTTCTTGCGCTTGTTGTCGCCGGACGTGCTGCTGTATACCGAAATGGTCACCGCGGCCGCACTGATCCATGGCGATGCGGATCGGCTGCTGGAATTTCGGGCCGAGGAACACCCGGTTGCGCTGCAGCTTGGCGGCAGCGACCCGGCGTTGCTGGCCGGCGCGGCGAAACTGGGCGAGCAGGCCGGTTATAACGAAATCAACCTGAACATCGGTTGCCCCAGCCCGCGCGTGCAGGCGGGCAGCTTCGGCGCCTGCCTGATGACCGATCCGCAACTGGTTGCAGATTGTGTCGGCGCGATGGCGGTGGCGGTCGATATTCCGATAACGGTAAAAACCCGCATCGGCATCGACGATCACGACAGTTATGATTTTCTGCGGGGTTTCGTAGCCACCGTGGCGGACGCCGGTTGCGAGGTGTTCGTTATCCACGCACGCAAGGCGCTGCTCAGCGGATTGTCGCCAAAAGAAAACCGGCAGGTTCCGCCGCTGATTTATGAGCGCGCCTACCGGGTCAAACAGGAGTTTCAGAACCTGGCCATCGTCATCAACGGCGGTATCGATTCGACGGACCAGGTCGGTGAGCATCTCGGAAAACTGGATGGCGTGATGATCGGGCGGCACGCCTATCACCATCCGTTCTGGTTGTGCCAGGCGCAGAAACAAATCTATCCCGAGACCGATTATACGGCGCCGGATCGCGAATGGGTGTTGCGGCAAATGCATGGTTATTTGCAGGAGTGCGCGGACCAGGGCGTACGGCCACATGCCGTGATCCGGCACATGATGGGTTTGTACGCCGGCGAGGCCGGTGGCAAACGCTGGCGGCGGTTCCTCAGCGAGCAGGTTCAGGATCCCGATGCCGGCAACGACATGCTGATACGGTCGCTGGCGGTTTTCGCCTCGTAGGGGAGGGTGGCCGATCGGGCCTGATGGCCTTCCTACATGTGTATTTGGCGCCAGTCGCGCTCGTGTATCCAGCGCGTCGCCAGCCATTTGTCGCCTTCGATAACCGGTGTTCCGGCATGCTGTGTCAGTGGGTCGGGCGAACCGTTTTCCAGTACATTGAAAAACATCACCGCGTCACCTTTTATCGGCGCGATGGAAATATTGGCTTTCGGAAAGTCGGTGGAGCCGCCTGTTTCCACCGAGCTGAGGTAGGTGATGATGGTCACGATGCGTTGACCGCCTCGGCTGAGCTGCTCTTTCATTAGGTCGGAGTCCGGATCGAAATAATCCACGTGCGGGCGATACTCCATGCCCTGGCCATAATGGAGCACCATGATGGGTTCACCGTGCGCCATCGGGGTTTGCGACAGCGTATGCATGCGTTCTTCCAGGCGGTTCACGACCAGGTCCCGCATCTGATCGTAGATCGGCGATTCCTCACTCGTGCGCTGGATATCTTTCTTGGTTTTGCCAGATTCGGTGATCACCGTTGAAGGATGCATGAACGGCCGCGCAATACTCACCAGGTGATCGCATTCATCGATCGTGAAAAATCTCTTGAGTAGCGATACGCGTGGCGATGCGGACAATTCCCTGACTTCGAAATCAAGGACATCGTGGTCGCTGCCGGCTGGCTCATCGTGATCGATCGTCTCTGCAGCCATTTCTCGCGCAAGATTATTCTGCCGGTCGCTCGATGAATCGACCAGCGACGCCAGCGCTGCCGATGCGCCCGGGTAATCCGCCGCTTGTGCGCGCAGGTACCATGCCAGCGCACGAACCGGGTCCTGTTTCACGGTAAACCCGGTCTGGTATCGCCAGCCGAGATTGCTGGCGGCACGTGGCGCGCCATGATCGGCGGCGCGTATCCAGGTGCGGGTTGCCGCCGCCGGGTCGGCGGCCCCACCCAAACCGTGGTCCTGGCAATACGCAAGCTGACACAGCGCGGCCGGGTGGTCTTGCGCGGCGGCCTGCTCCAGCCCGCTGCGGGTCAGTTGGAAATCTTCATCAACGTCTTCGCCGATGGCGCGCAACTCGGCCAGCCGGTATTGGGCGTCCGCCGATCCTTGCTGCGATGCTTTTTCGAACCAGTACTCTGCGCGGGCCGGGCTGTATTCCTGGCCTTGCAGTTTCAGGAAGATCGAACCCATGGTGACCTGCGCCGGCGCGAATCCTTGCTTGGCGGACTCGAGCAGCCAGTGCTGTGCCTCCTGCGGAATCTCCCTGCGCGGGCCGTTATTGATGATCCATACGCCCAGGTTGTACTGCGCAATGCTGTCGCCCTGTGCGGCCAATTGCTTGATTTTTTCGATGTCAGGCGGTCGATCCATGGGCGCATTGTAACGCGGTTGCCGGCGTCGTCGGTCGGGCCTGAAGGCCCTCCTACGGTTTGGTTTCTTCCTCTGGGTCCCGAAAGCCGAAATCCGTGTCGCCGGAGGCGGCCAGCCAGGTCGTGGTTACGAAGGCGGCGACGACCTGGCGAAGATTGTCAGGGTCCACTTTGTCCAGCGTGTCGCTGGCCGCGTGGTGGTAATCGAAATAATCGGCGCCATCCTGGCCCAGCGAAATCACCGGCATGCCGAGTTTCTTGAATTCGCTGAGGTCGGCGCCGTTACCGGTTTTGTTATCGCCCATCTCGATACCCAGCGGTTCCAGCGGCGCATGGAGGGCCCTGGCGACCTCCAGGCGGTCGTCCGGGAACAGCGTCGAGAAACGCCAGACCTTGCCATCGCCGAAATCGGCTTCCATCCCGACCACATGATTGTGCAGGTCGGCCATATACTTTTCGGCATAAGCCTTGCCGCCAGACACACCGAACTCTTCGTTTGCCGCCAGCAGAACCCGGATGGTTCGCGCCGGCTTTTTTCCGCTGCGAATAATTTGTACCGCCGTTTCCAGGACGATGCCGACGCCGGCCGCATTGTCTATCGCGCCGGTACCCAGGTCCCAGGAATCCAGGTGGGCGGCCAGGAGCACGATTTCATCCGGCCGGCTCGCGCCGCGGATTTCACCGATCACGTTGGCCGAGCGTTCGTCTTCCAGGTAACGCGCGTCCATCGTAATTCTGACCGTCACGGCTTCTCCGCGGGCCAGTTGCATCGCCAGCATGTCCGCATCGGCGTTGGAGATCGCCGCCGCGGGAATTCGCCGAATCGCATCGTCGTAGGTGGTTTTTCCGGTATGTGGCAACCGGGCGCTGGAAGTGCCGACCGAGCGTACGATCACCGCGATCGCGCCCTTGGCCGCCGCTTTTGCCGGCCCTTCCCTGCGCGCCTTGACAGTCAGCGTGTAGTCGGCGCCGTCCTTGCTTGCCTGCATGCGACGATCGAAAAACACGATTTTTCCAGCCACTTCCGCAGCCGGTATTGACGACAGCTCGTCGAGATCAGCGACCCGGATGACCGGCGCTTCGATGCCACCGGCGGGTGTGCCGATGCTGCCGCCCAGCGCAGTCGCCGCCAGCGTCTGTGGGTAGGGCATGGTGATACGGACCTCGATGTCTCCGCGCTCCCAGTGCGGCACGGTGACATCCTCGGCGCGCACGTTTTGCAAGCCAAGCTCACGCATGGTTGACAGCGCCCAGGCGACCGCAGCCTTGTCGCCGGGGGTACCGGCCAGCCTCGGGCCAACCTCCATCGTCAGCGAAGCGACATGGCGAAAAGCATCGGCTGAAGACAAGGCCAGGTCGCGAAGTTCCACGGCATCGCTGAGTTGTCCGGCGAAAAATACGGCGGGTTTCTGGCCCTGTGAACGCGCAACGGCGGACAGACCAAACGCCGTCGCAGCCACGGCCAGCAGGACAATACTGTCCGCTTTGATTATCCGCACACAGGAGTTTACGAAAGAGCCCATAAAATATTTCGTTCGAACCACAAGGCTACACATTGTATCCAAGCTTGGCCGTCGCGGGTTAGCGCCGAGGCAAAAAATATCGATGATTGTTTTGTTGGCAAAGGGTTAGAATACGCGCCTTTGCACAAGCGCATACACACTCGGGCAGGGAGATACATGGGCAAGACCAGGGGTGCGAGATACCTGAAACGCAAGCGGCAGCCCAAGCAGGCGGAGATCGCCGACCGCCACTATCTGTACGAGCAATCGGTGCAGGGAGTTGAGCATGAAGCCGAATTTCTCGCCGACACTTATCGCGAGATTCGCGGCGGCGAAGCGACTTTGTTGCGGGAGGATTTTTGTGGCACCACCAATGCGGCCTGCGAATGGGTGCGGGCCGACGACAGGCACCGGGCGATCTGCGTGGATCTCGATGCCGATGTGCTGGCCTATGGACGCGACAAGCATGTCGCCGCCCTGAGCCCGGAGGCGCAACGGCGCATAGCCCTGGTCAACGCCGATGTGTTGACCGTGGAGACCGAGCCTGCCGATATCCTGGCCGCATTCAACTTCAGCTATTTCACCTTCAAGACTCGCGAGCGGCTCAGGGAGTATTTCACTGCGGCGCGCCGGGCGATCAAGGACGACGGACTGTTTTTCCTCGATATCTATGGTGGCTCGGAGGCCTACCAGGAGATGGAGGAAGAGACCGTGTACGATGATTTCACCTATGTCTGGGACCAGGCCAGTTACGACCCGGTGACCGGCGACTATCAATGCCATATCCATTTTCGCTTTGCCGATGGTTCGGAAATGACCCAGGCGTTTACCTACGACTGGCGGTTATGGAGCGTGCCCGAGGTGCGTGAGCTGCTGGCGGAGGCGGGGTTCAGCTCATCCACGGTCTACTGGGAAGGGACCGATGAAGACGGCGAGGGCGATGGCGTATTCACGCCCGTGGAAAGAGGCGAGGCGGACGAGGCGTTTGTATCCTATATCGTTGCCCACCCCTAGCAGGCCGTTGAAAAAGCCTCATGCGGCACAATCCGGCGTTAAAAATCGGCTCACAATGCTCCTGTACTGGCGTGTACACTGCGCTTGCACGCCGATTTTTGCCTTGTCATGCACTCGCCTGAGACTTATGCAACAAGCTGCTAGTCCGCTCAAGACCACCAGCTAGCTCAATCACTTGGGGCGATAACCTCGGGTATGACTTGACGTAATCCTGCAAAGACCGCACCATGCCAAGCGCAGTGATTTCAACCAACACCCGGTTGTTTTATGGCGCCGGGCGAACCGATACGGGCACAAAGAGTGGGCAAAGAAATTGAGTTAGCCATACTTTTCGCCGATGTCGTCGGCAGCACCAGGCTTTACGAAGCGCTCGGTGATGTCCGCGCCAGGGATACTGTCGGGCATTGCGTCGATGTCATGGGCCAGGCCACGGACAACAATAGCGGCACGGTCATCAAGACCATGGGTGACGAGGTGATGTCGAGCTTTCCAACCGCCGATGACGCCTTGAACGCCGGCAGCCAGATGCAGCAGGCCATTTCGGATAATCCTGATTTTGCCGATGGCGAAGTCGAAGTCATGATCCGGGTCGGTTGCCATTATGGACCGGTGGTGCTGGAAAACCGGGATATCTTCGGCGCGGCGGTGCACACGGCGAACCGGATGACCAGCCAGGCCAAGCCTGGCCAGATCATTACGACACAAGTCCTGGTGGAAAAGCTGGGCAAGGACTGGAAAGAAAATGTCCGCCAGATCGATATTGCCTCGGTACACGGCCACAGCGAGGAAATCGTGCTCTTCGAGGTGCTCTGGCAGACCGAGGATGTGACCGCCATGCTTCCCATCATCGATCTGGAACGCTTTGCAAATCAAAAGCTTGGGCGATTATCGCTGCGTTTCCAGGACTGCGAGGCCGCGGTGGATGCCGCGCAGAAATCGGTCACGCTGGGGCGGGGCAACAACAACGACCTGATCGTCAAGGGCAACCTGATTTCCCGCCTGCATGCGCGAATTGAACTGGAAAGAAACAAGTTCCTGCTATACGATCAGAGCACCAACGGCACTTTCGTCTATGATGACGGCAAGGAGTTGTTTTTACGGCGCGATGATGTGCAGTTGAACGGTAAAGGCTATTTGGGCCTGGGCAAAGCGGTTACGGAGGACTCGCCGCAGGCCATACATTTTTCGATTAAAGAAAAATAACAACAAAGAACAAGAAGAACCGCGAAAAACTAAAACTTAAGGAGGCCCCGCTGAGCAATTCGGCGGGGCTTTATTTTGATCCTCTTATGCCGGTCAGCCCGCATATGTCACCGAGGATCGCGGGTCCTGGGTGAGGGTTCGGGCGGCTGAGGGCAGGTCTGGAGCGAAATCCATAGCGGTAGCTATGGGTTGAGTGAAGACCAAGCTCAGGCGTCCGAGAACCAGCCAGGTCCGTGATAAGTAGACGCCGGCGGACAAACTGTTATCAGCAATCAGCTGACCCAGGCCTCATAATTCTTAATCATTCAGTTCCTAGTATCCCGGCGTCTACTGCCTTGGTGAGATATGCGGGCCAAGGTCAGGCAGCGTTTTTTTCGCCCAGGTCCTCGACAACCATCTGCAATTGCCGGTTGAGTTCCGCGGGCAGGCGATCGCCGTAGCGGGCGAGATCCTCGGACAACGCGGCCATTTCCACCGACCATTGCGCGTGGTCAACGCGCAAGAGTTCTTGCAAAACGGCGGGATCGATAGCCAGGCCCTCGATGTCGATATCGGCGGCGGCCGGCAACAAACCGATCGGTGTGGTTACCGCGCCCACGCGTTTTTCGCAGCGGTCGATGATCCAGCGCAGGACGCGCAGGTTTTCGCCAAAACCGGGCCACAGAAAGTTGCCGTCCTTGTCCTGACGGAACCAGTTCACGTGGAAAATCTCGGGCAGGCGGTCGCTGCGCTGTGCGAAGCTCAGCCAGTGCGCCCAGTAGTCGGCAAAGTTGTAGCCGCAAAACGGCTTCATCGCCATCGGGTCGCGGCGGACCACGCCGACTTCGCCGCTCGCGGCCGCCGTGGTTTCCGAGGCGACGCCGGCGCCGACCAGCACCCCATGCGCCCAGTCCTTGGCCTGGTAAACCAGCGGCGCCACTTCGCGCCGACGTCCGCCGAAGACCAGTGCCGAGATCGGCACGCCCTCGGGGGCATCGGCCAGTGAGGAATAACTGGCGTTCTGGCTGGTCGCTACGGTGAAGCGCGAATTCGGGTGGGCGGCGGGGCCCGCCTTGGCATCGTATGGCTTGCCTTGCCAGTCGAGGACCGGCGTGCCTTCGTCGAGCCCTTCCCACCATGGCTGGTTATCGGCCGTCACACCGACATTGGTGTAGATCGTGTCGTGTCTGATCATCTCGTAGGCGTTGCGGTTGGTCTTTGCGTTGGTGCCGGGGACCACACCGAAATAACCGGCTTCCGGGTTGATCGCGCGCATGCGCCCGTCCTCGCCGAGCTGCAGCCAGGCGATATCGTCACCCAGGGTCCAAATTTTCCAGCCCTTGTGCGATTTCGGCGGGACCAGCATCGCCAGGTTGGTCTTGCCGCACGCCGATGGGAACGCGCAGGCCAGGTAATGGGTTTCGCCTGCGGGGTTTTCGACGCCGACGATCAGCATGTGTTCGGCCAGCCAGCCTTCGCTGCGTGCCTGGTAACTGGCGATTCGCAACGCGTGGCATTTCTTGCCCAGCAGCGCGTTGCCGCCATAACCCGAGCCATAACTCTTGATCGTCAGCTCCGCGGGAAAATGCATGATAAAGCGCCGCTCGGGATCGAGTTCGCCGATCGAGTGCAGGCCGCGGACGAAGCCGCCGCCTTTCTCGATCCGGCTGAGCGCCACATCGCCCATGCGGGTCATGATTTTCATGTTGGCGACGACGTACGGGCTGTCGGTGATTTCGACGCCACAACGGGAGTAGGGCGACTCGAGCGGACCCATGCAATAGGGGATCACATACATCGTCCGGCCCTTCATGCAACCGGCAAATAGCTGATCAATTTTTTGGTGCGCCGCCGCCGGGTCCATCCAGTTATTGTTGGGGCCTGCGTCCGCTTCTTTTTCCGTACAAATAAAAGTCAGGTGCTCGACCCGCGCGACATCGGTCGGCGCGGAACGATGCAAATAGCAATTCGGGTGCGTTTCCGGGTTGAGTTCGCTCAAGGTACCGTCGGCGAGCATCTGCTGTACCAGTTGCCGGTATTCCGCTTCGCTGCCGTTGCACCAGAAAACCTTGTCGGCCTGGGTTAGCCGCGCGACCTCGTTGACCCAGGATTCAAGTTCACTATTGCTCGTACTCATGCGCTGGCGTCTCTTTTTCTTGCCGGATTCGGCTGGCGGGTCGTTTGAAGGGCGCTATTATACCGGCCTGAACGCTTTCCGAAAGGGCCGGGCGCCGCGTGGCGGACAAAAAAAGGGCCTCTAGAAGAGAGGCCCTATCGCGGCTGAAGCCGCTCCTACAGGTTTCGTTTGGATTGCAGGAGGGCCTTCAGTCTCGATCGGGATTTCCTTTAGAGGTCAGACGATGCGATCAGGCCGCTTTTTCGGGAGTGGCGACCGGCTTCGCCTTGCGGCCGGCGGTCTTTTTACTGGCAGACTTCTTTTTGGCCGTTGTTTTCTTTGTGGCCGCACGGCGCTTGCTCGTTTTCGCGGGCGTTTTCTTGCCTTTGAATTCGAGCACGGTGCTTTGGACGAGTTCTTTCAGGCCGTCGCGAGTGTGGCCCAGGATTTCCAGCGTCTCCCTGACATTGGCGACCATACGCTCACGAGTGGCCGGGAAAAGCGCGACCTGGTCGTCCCAGAATTCCTTCAGGTTGCCGGCGTCGGCCATGACCCGCAGACGCTTTGCACTGTCTTCGACTACGCCATCGACGATCTTGCGCTGCCCCTTGAGCAAGCGTCCGAAATAGTCGTGCGACAGGTCGTTGAGCTTGCTGCCGGCGTCGTTCAGGATATGGGCGGGGCTAGTCAGCGAGTCCACCGCATTGGCCACGACCTGCGTGCCGTTTTTGACCTGGTCAATCGCGTGTTCCGCGGTATATTTGACCCGGCCTTTGAATTGATCCGATAGGTTCTTGAGTTTGCTGCTGTCCATGGTCTTCCTCCGGATGGTGCGCTGCATCAATGGTGCAACGCAACAATAGCGCCACAAAGGAGGCATGTCAAGCGTTTATGGGGCTATAGCAAACTAGTCATCGACAATACCGATCACATCTGCCAGCGCGTCGAGGTGACGCCTTAGCGCTTTTCGCCCCCGGGCGGTGAGGGTGTACCAGCTCACCGGTTTGCGATCGACATGGGTTTTTTTCACGCGCAGATAAAGCGCAACCTCGAGTTTGCGGAGGTTGGCGCCAAGATTCCCGTCGGTCTCGCGGGTCAGCTCTTTCAGTCGTGAAAACGACATCGATTCGAAACGCGCCAGCAGCACGCATAACGCCAGGCGCAAGCGGGGCGCCAGCAGTTTGTCCAGCCCGTCCAGGCTGGAGAGGATGTCTTTGCCTGCCTTGGCCGCCATCGCCGGCCGGACTATCGCTCGTCCAGGAACGCGGCGAGCAACATGGCGCCGCCGGAGAGCGCGCCGACAACCATCCACGGCAGCGCCGAGACGGTCATCACGGCCAGGTAACAGACGGCCAACGCAATGCCGACCCACAGGTAAGGTCGGACCAGGTATATGCCGGCTGTGAACATTCCAATGGCCATGATCAGCAAGATCACCTTGATGAGTGCGGTCGAGCTCATGACGTCAAGCCACAACAACGGCAGAGCCATGAAGATCGCGGCGCCCATGCCGATCCAGTGCAACATATGGCGCCTTTCCATGCGGCGTGAAGCCGCGCCGGCACGGAGCGCCGAGCGGCGTCCCAGCCAGAAGCTGGCAACACCGCCGATCGGGCCTGCAATCAGCCAGAACATGCCGGCGTATCGATGGTTCCAGTCGAAAAGGGAAAAGCCGGTGAAGTAAATAACCGCCCAGATTATATAAATCGCGCGCGGTCCCGATGGGGCCGATTCCGCACCCTTGACCACCTCCTGCACGTAGGCGAGATCTCGTTCAGCATTTGACATGGTACGGCTCCTTAGTGAGATTTAGAGTTAGAGTACTCTAAAATCTAGAGTAAATCAATGCTGCAGAATGAAAAGCGATTGTTTTCGGGTAATTCGCGTCCGCAGCAAAGCCCTCAGGCCGGACGCTGCAACACCTGTAGACCGCTAAATCAAGGAAAACCCCACGGGTGTGTGCCACGAGGCGACCCAAACGGGGGGTGGTGCTTCCGGCAATGAGCAGGCTATTCCAAAGTGTCCGGGACATCGGGACCTAACCCCGAGTAACCATTGAGGTTGAAGAATACAGCCGTCACAACGCGAATCATTTATCATAGGCATCATGAGAATACGCCCGGCGCACGCGATATCGGCAATCCTTTTTCTCGCTGCACTGCTGGCGGCGCACATCGCTGTCGCCGCAACGCTTCTCTGGTGGGATACGGGCTACCTGCTGCGCTTCAACGTTGCCGTCACGTCCGGCGCAAATGTACCTGACAAGGGCTACGTCGACTATACAGCGCGTATTGCCACGCTTGATACCCAGGCCCTGATTGTTGCGGGTGATATGCAGGCCGATTGCAGCGACCTGCGCATGACCTATTACGACGGCATATCCTGGCAGGAACTGCCGCGCCATGTCATCGGCTGCAATACGACGACGACCGACATTCGTTTTGCACTTGTCGCCGGTATTCCAGCGAGCACCACAGACGACAACTATTACCTTTATTACAGCAACGGCGCGCCAGCAGCGCTGCCGGCGATGACCGAGACAAACGTGTATCTTTGGTATGACGACGCGTCGATCGATCGCTCGGGCAGTTATATACGTGGCCGAATCGATTCCTGGCATGGCAGCGGCTGGGATAATTCGCTGGCCTGGAACGCAGCCGGCTACTACACCTACGACACAGGTAACAACCGCACAAGTGGCTATCGTCGTGATGTCGATGAACGGG
>BFAU01000158.1 GCA_008975185.1 bacterium MnTg04
ATGGACATACCATGGATTTCCTTCCGCATCGAGATAAAGAGCTTCCATCTCCTGGCGGTTCAATGGTCTGGACCCTCTGCGGCCAAACACGGCGATCTGCCCGCCGGTTTCATCCACGCCACGATCCCGATCGAGTCCCTTGGACAGCGAAAGCGCGGCGCTCCGCGTTGGATAAGTCGCAATGAGTTCAGGTCTCGGTTCCGGGCTGAACCCGTAAAAGTTCGGCTGCGATTCGGGTGAAGTCAATTGCAACACCTTCAGCCCGCCTTTGCCGTCGGCCAGGTAAGCAAACAACGATGCGTTGGTCGATGCGGCAATGACGTCGTGCGTATCAACAATTTGTCCGCCCGCGTTAAACATTGTCAGCAGTTTGGGTTGCTCCGGATTCCAGACATCGATAATGGCCAGACCCTCTTTGCCGGCCGCAACATAGGCATAGGTACGTGCGACATAGAGTTTTCTCGCCTCGCGCAATGATACGCCCGCACCTTCGACCAGCACCGGGTTTTCCGGGTCGGTGACATCGACCACCCGCATTCCCGTGCTATCGGTGATAAACAAATATCTGAATTGCAAGGCCGATGCATAACCGCCATCGAGCGGCAGTACCGCGGATATCTTCGGCTCCAGAGGAATATCGAGGTTGACGATCACCAACCCCCGCTCGGTCATCAGGTATGCGTAATAACCACCCAGCGTGACATGTCGTGCACCGGCCAACACGCCACCGCCGTCCCAGGTCAGCGCGCGTGCCACAAAGTTGTTGGCCAGATCGCCATCGGAAAAAGTATTGATATCGACCAGGATCAGCCCTTCTATCCGATCGCTGATTACCGCGTAGTTGTACAGCGGATGAAACGGCTGCTCCTGGTTATCCACCCGCATCAGCTCGCCCTGGTTTTTTGGCGGGTGGATCGGCTGATTGGTGGGCAGCGCAATGCAAGTCGCATCGCGACTCGGTAAACGCGAGTCATGCCCGAGCGGGCTGAACGGCGCGCCGACGATACGCTGACTGAATCCCTTGTTGGCCACATTCGCCACATCGTAGACCCTCATCCCGTCGGCCCCCTCGGCCGCATAAAGATATTCGCCCCGAAGCTGCACGCAACCGGCCGCACCCGAGTCGTGACGATGTTCCTGCTCAAGAATGCTGCCATTGGCTCGGTGAGCGCGGTAATTATCGGGATAGGCGTAGCGCTGCAAGTAACTTCCTATCACCGCCTGCGGTTCATCCCATTCCGTAACCTGTACCGCAGATACTGCGTCTTCCAGACCGAGCCAGACATTGAAACCGACAAAGTTGACGAAATTTGTTCCAAGCAACAGCAATTGCGCCATTGCGGCATTGTTGTTCCGGTCCGCAGACAAGTGACACTGCACGCAGGTCTTGGTCTCAGTCTTGCGTGTCGTGTGGGGAAAATGCGGGTTAAAAGCCTGTGAGCTAAAGCCACTGGCGGCAACCGGTGCCTGTTGGATATAAATTCGTTCGCGGTTCGCGTTGGTCGAAGACAGGACCAGTCCGGATGAAGAGCGTACCGGCGCTATCTTGCCGTCATTGGCCGGGCCACGTTTGCCGAGCATGAACATTTGATCGCGTACGACCTGCGGATTGTAAGTCGCGTAGTTTCGGGTCTCCCCGCCTTCATAGTTGTGTCGTTCCGTCTTCCAGTTCGCCTCGATCGGCAAATGACAACCGGCGCAACTGGTCATCCAGGATGTATGGCAACTGTAACATTCCAGCTCCTCATCCTTGTGGGCGAAGTCGGCAGGAAGCACCTGCGGTCCCCACTCCTGGGTGCCCACATCCCGGCTCATCAGCTTGGCTCGGGCGGCTTTGGCGTTATATGCTGCATGCTCCGGATTAACTGAATCCTTGACCAGGCTCAATTCCCACTCCTTGTCAGGGTCTAAAAGCGAGCGCTGTATCAGTTTGTCGCCCCGCCATTCGAAACGCCGCTTGCCATCGGGGTTGCGCAACAGGCGTAGATCGAATCCACCCGGCCGGGCCGCCGGACCGGAAGTCAGCAGGGTCGGATATTGTCGCGTGGTCCCGTGACAGTCCTTGCATTCGATTTCGATGGCGCTAGCAACTTCGCCGTAGATATGCCCGTTACCGTGATTGTCCTGGGCGAAATGACAGTCGACACAGTGCATACCCTTGTCGAGGTGCACCGACGCCAGATGCACGGCTTTTTGAAATTTCTGCGGATCGTCATTGGCGACGATATGGCCGTCGGCATCGAGGAGCCTGCCGGCCTGGTCGCGTTTCTGAACCGCTCTGAAATTCCAGCCATGACCGTGATAATCGGCGAACTGGGTGTCCTTTAACTGTGGATTGAGATCCGACACGCCACGCAGAAAATCGAGATCGGCCCACTTGCCACGGACTACCGCGCCTTCCGGGTTCCTGTCCAGGACTTCGCGTTGCTCTTCTGTGCTCAGCCTCTGCTGCTCCTCAGGCCACATAAAGGCGGCATCGGATTCATAATCCCACATCGTGTAACCGAGATAAGAATTCAGAAACATGTTCGGCTGATGCATGTGGCAGACCATGCACTGGCTGGTCGGAATCATGCGCGTGAACCGGTGCCTGAGTGGGTGCCCGGATTTTCCTTTCGGAATCGTTGGGTCTACCGATACCGAAACGCCGTCGTGACCGTATTGCGCATAAGCACCCGAATGCCTGGGGTCACGATCGTTGGCATATACCACATGGCAGGAGGCGCATCCCGAAGAACGGTAGTCGCCGGGCTGGTCGTTGGTGCCGAGAAACCACATCAGCGGATCGTTCAGGCGGGTCTTTTGGAGATTGATCAGCGGCACGGCAATTCTCGCACCGGTCCCCCGCCCACGATTCGACTGGCGGATGTCGGGCCGGCCCGGTTCCTCCAGCCGCTGTATCTGGCCGCTGACGTTCGGCAGGCCGATCTCTGGAAACAAG
The DNA here is from genome assembly GCA_008975185.1 of bacterium MnTg04. Classification (GTDB taxonomy): domain Bacteria; phylum Pseudomonadota; class Gammaproteobacteria; order Steroidobacterales; family MnTg04; genus MnTg04. The sequence continues at coordinate 2,942 of BFAU01000158.1, forward strand.
TTGCCGATATTTCTGCCGCCGCGTTCAAAAACCCGGAACACATCGCCTGGTTTGACTGTTTCCCAAGGGGGCAAGGGGCTCAGTTCCGGCAGTACACCATGGGCTTCGGCAATTTCGGGGGCAAGACCCGAACCAGTAACCGCCGCCGCTTCTCCGTCCGGCGTATAGGCCTCCCCCAATATGTATTTCTTGAACGGCAGGATTCCATTGTTATACGCGGCGCCTCCCCAGAACATCGCTCCGGTAGCCATCAGCGAGCGTACATTGGCATCGATCAACGGCTGATGGCAGGCGCCACAGGCCTCGCTGGCCACTCTGTAGTCTGACGGGTTCACAAAACGAACGAACTCAGGGCTCTCATGGTTCAGCAAGGCATAGCTGCGCTCCGGGTTTGCGCTATCGGGGTAATGCCAGGACGCCGGGTACAGGGCCTGCACATGAGCGCGCCGCATCACCTCGTCATACGCAGCGGTTTGTAGCGCCGTCCCCTGCGGTCTGTGCACGGTGGCGAGACCTCCGTGGCAGTCCGTGCAGCCCAGGACCACCGCGTCGCTGCTGTGCATCGTCGCAGCGTCGGTGCTCTCGTGGCAAGAAACGCAACCGGCGCTCTTGGCGCCCGCTTCGCCCTGACTCTGGAGTCGTGGCGCCGGCGGATAAAAGGAGTAGTCGATGGCCTGCGGCTTTTCACCCTCGCTGGCCGGGGACCAGCCGGGGACCACAGCGAACAGCACCAACAACGTTGTTCGCAGGTATGTACTTAGCAGACTATGTGGTGCGCCTCTCGCCATCAGTATTCCAGTACCAGGTTGGCCAATATGGCATACGGTTTGTCATCGCCGAATAGATTTTTGTAGCCGGCGCCGGGAGATCGG